>NZ_JAKEIP010000006.1 GCF_021474425.1 Streptomyces muensis
CTGAGCTTGTTCCGCTTTGGCGGAGACCATCGGTGTGGTGGTCAGGCTGTGAGTGCGGTCTCGTATGCGGCGGGACTGCGATAGCCGAGGCTGCTGTGTAGACGGTGCAAGTTGTACCAGCCTTCGACGAAATCGAAGATCGCGGTGCGGACAGCGGCCCGGCTGGGCCAGGCGACAGTGCCGAGCAACTCGCGCTTGATGGTGGCGAAGAACGATTCGGCGAGCGCGTTGTCCCAGCACTGACCGGTCCGACCGACGGACAGACGGACCCCGAACTCCCTTGCCGGGGTGGCGAATTGCTGGCTGGTGTACTGACAGCCGCGATCGGAGTGGAAGATCACCGCAAGGGCGGGGCGACGCCGGCGGCAGGCGTCCGTCAGGGCGTCGGCGACCATTCGGTCCGCAAATGATCGGCCGTCGCCCAGCCGGCCACCCGGCGGGAGGCGATGTCGATGACCGTGGCCAGGCAGAGCCGGCCCTCCTCGGTCGGGATATGGGTGATGTCACCGCACCAGCGGGTGTTCAAGGCCGTGACATCAGGCTGGAAGTCCCGGTCAACGAGGTCGGGCCTGACGGCAGCGCGTGGATCAGGGATCGTTGTCGGGTGCCGCCGCCTGCGGTGTCGGCCCTGCAGGCCGGCGGTCCGCATCAGCCGGGCGACGCGGCGGCGGCCGCATCCGGAGCCCTCCCGTTTGAGTACCGCATGCATGCGCGGGGCGCCGTAGGTGCCACGGGAGCGTTCGTGCACGGCCGTGATCAGTTGGGTCAGCTCGGTGTCACGGACCGCCCGCGGACCGGGCGTTCCGGTGCGGCGGGCACAGAAGGCGGTCCGGGAGACCTGCAACAGTTCACACACGCGCTTCACGCTGTGACCTGCACGCTTCTCCGCCCCGATGAACGGGTGGACCGTCACCGGGTCTCCTTCGAGCTCGACGATCTCGGCCTTGAACTCCGGCGTGAACGAACGGCGAGGCCGAGGCTTCTTCTTCCCCATGCTCTCCATGATGGACATCCTCCCGGGGCTGAACCCCTGATCTCGGATGTCCGTCAAAGCGGATCAAGCCCAGCAGATCCCCATCTCGGCTGCGACATGGGCGATGGGCCTCGTGCGGCACCGCTCGACGAGACGACGCCGTCCCTCCACGGTGAGGGGTGCATTCTTGTGCGTCACATAGCGGAACCAGGCGCAGAGGCTCGCCGTGACCGGTCGCGCCCGGCGATGGCCTCGGCGACCTCTTGGATGGCGCCACGAAGAAGGTCACCGTAGGGATTCTGAGGAAGGCTGGGGGCGTGCGTTTTGGCCGCGTTGATGTGCTCGGTGGCGGCTTCGAAGGAGCCGAGTCGGCGGTAGTTGTCGGCGAGGTTGAGGTGCAGGGAGGGGTAGAAGCCGGCGATGTGGAGGCCGGCGTGGTGCTCCTGGACGCGCTGCGCGGTCACGGCGTCGGCGGCGTCCAGGGCCCGGATGTCCCAGGCGAGGGCCTGGGCGGGATCTTGGTAGAGATCTGCCAGGTAGTGAGCGAGGGAGCAGCGGTACAGCGGGTCGCCGGTGACACCGATCGCGGACCACAGGCCCATCAGTTTCTGGCGGGCCGAGGCGCTGTCACCGGCTCGTCCCTCGGCGACGGCATGGCCGATGGCTTCCATGGTCGGGTCGGGGCTGACGGGTGCGGTGGTCATGGGCTGTTCCTCGTCGTTTTCTCAGGCGGAGTGGTGGGGCTTGATGGGCATGGCCAGGGTGGTGAGATCGCCGCGGTCGGCGGAGCGGATCGTGACGGGCTGGTCGTGTCCCCGTAGGTCGAGCATTACGTCGGGGCCGATCGCGGTGCTCACTGCGGGATAGAGCGTGGTCACCTCGAACCAGATCTGGAGGGCCTGGCCCGTCGCGGTGGCCGAGAGTGAGACGTTGGGGTGTTCGTCGTCCGCTGACACGACGTTCACTCCGTTCTCGGCAACGTGCAGCGCGATGCGCTCGCCGGGGTGTTCTTCCAGGGCTCGCAGGAGCAGATCCTTCGAGACCGTCGCGCGGGTGGTGACCTCGCCCAGCGACGCGAGCATCAGCCGGTAGTCGGGGAACTCCTCGGGCAGCAGCCGGCAGTGCCGGTCCTCCCGGTCGGCCACGCGGAACCAGATCCCGTTCGATACCGCTTCCAGCCGCACCAGCGGACTGCGGCGGCTGACGGCGACCGCGGCCCGCAGCTCGTCGCCGTTGACCGTGCCAGCCCACGTCTGCCTCGGTGGTTCAGCTGGCACCAGGGTTCGAGTGGCAAGCCGGTATCGGTCGGTCGCGGTCAGGGTGACTGCTTCCTGACGTGCCTCGATGCGGAGGCCGGCGAGTGCCGGCATCCCGGGGTCATGTGCGGTCGCGGTCAGGACCTGCTCGACCGCATCCGCCAGCACGGGACCCTTCATCACTGCGATGGGAAGGCCTGGCTCGTTGCCGAGCGCAGACTTGATGACTGCAGCCGTCTGCTGCACGGCCGCCGCATCCCCAACCACCTTTGCAACATGCTCATCGAGTAGCCGGGATGCCTCGTCAGGCCCGGAACCGAGTACCGCCTCGACAGCAGCGAGGGGCATAGTGAGCTCGCGGAGCTGACGCAGCACGGTCGCCTGCGCCACCTGGTCGGCGCTGTAGTAGCGGTAGCCCGAGACCGGGTCGACTTCGGCAGGGAGCAGCAGCCCGGAGTCGGCATAGAACCGCAACGCGCTGGAGGTCAGACCACTGCGTTGGGCGAAGGCCCCGATCGGCATCAGCTCATCATTCGGCACCACGTCATCATCGAGCTTCAACCAACTCGAAGGTCAACACCGACGAGCAGCGACACCAACCTCATGGCCGGCAACAATTGGATCCTTCACGACCTCGGCGACGGCCTTGCCGGTCTCGGTCACGATTCGTGCGGCCACCCTCGCGGAACTCGGCATCGAGCTTCGTCGCTTCCCTGCCATGGTTCCCGACTTCCTCTGCCGTCACCGTCTCTGCGCTACGAGGGAAGGGACCCATGGTGCAGGCATGAGTCCTGCCGGAAGTCCGCTCTCGCAGTACGTAGGTCTCGGCTCCGAATCCCGGAGGCGAGACCTACGTATCCGACCTTCGGCGCACCGCTGAAGGTGAGCGGCGCGTGTCCTGTTCATTCGACGGATGAGGACGGCGCTCGAGGACTGGACCAAGACACGGGAACGAGCGAGCTCGGTCCTGAAGCGCAACAGAACCGCTGACGGGATCAGCGCCGCGTCTGCGGCTAGCGCGCCAGGCTGTGCGCATCAGGTGACGGGGGCACGGCAGGCAGCGCCTGCTCGGTCCAGATACTTTTCCCCGTCGCTGTGTAGCGGGTGCCCCAACGCTGGGAGAGCGCGGCGACCAGCTGCAGCCCACGCCCACCCTCGTCGGTCTCCGAGGCCCGGCGGATCCGCGGGGTGGTCAGGCTGCCGTCGGAGACCTCGCAGATCAGGTTGGCGCTCCGCAGCAGGCGGAGCTGTATGGGGCCCTTGGCGTGCCGTACGACGTTGCCGACGAGCTCGCTCGCGAGCAGCTCGGTGCTCATTGCCAGATCGTCCAGCTTCCACGCAGACAGCTGCTCGCGCACATGCGCTCGGGCTTCGCCCGCCGCCCGCGGGTCCTCGGGGAGAGCCCAGGAGACGATCTGGTCGGCAGACAGGGTGCGGACGCGGGTGACGAGCAGAGTGGCGTCGTCGTCGATGCCCTGCTGGTCGGCGGGTAGCAGGCCGGCGATGAGGGTGTCGCAGATCCTGTCGACGCCGCCGCTGTGGGCGGTGCTCAAGAGCTCGGTGAGGAGAGTCAGGCCGTCGTCGATGTCACGCTGGGAGGACTCGATGAGGCCGTCGGTGTACAGCACGAAAAGGCTGCCCTCGGGCAGCTGCAGCTGCGACGTCTCGAATGGGGGCTCGGCCACGCCAAGCGGGGGATCGGGGACCGTCTCGGGGAGATACACGCTCCCGTCCGGGTGAACCACGGCCGGCGGCGGGTGCCCGGCGCGGGCGAAGGTGCAGATCCGGGTGGTGGGGTCATAGATCGCGTACAGGCAGGTGGCGTAGGAGTCTTCTCCCAGGTCACTGACGATTTCGTTGAGACGGCTCAGGATTTCGTCGGGGGGTAGTTCGAGGTCTGCGAGGGTATGCACGGCCGTGCGTAGCCGTCCCATGGTGGCCGCCTCGGACAGTCCGTGCCCCATCACGTCTCCGACGACCAGCGCGACCTGGTCGGCGGACAGCGGAATGACGTCGTACCAGTCGCCGCCGACCTCCATGCCGTGCCCGGCGGGCAGGTAGCGCGCGGCGGCCGTGCAGGCGGGCAGAGCGGGCAGAGCGCGGGGCAGCAGACCGCGCTGAAGTTCCTGGGCCCGTCTGTGCTCTGAGTCGTACAGTCGGGCCCGGTCGAAGGCCTGCGCGACCAGGCCGCTGATCGCGGTCAACAGGGTGCGTTCCTCGCCGGTCAATCGGCGCGGATGGTTGAAACTGATCACGCAGGTACCAAGCAGACGACCGGAGGCGGTCAGCGGCAGGAAGGCCCACGACTGCTTGCCGGCCTTGTGGGGCAGATCGCCCCCGCTCGGGTAGCGGGCCGCGTACTCCTCCGCCGAGGAGATGAACACCGGCGCGCCTGAGAGCAGCGAGTCCCAGACCGGTGTGGCCTCCTGGAAGCGGGAGCCCTCCAGCCGGTCCAGGAACTCCTGGGGGTATCCGACGGCTCCGACGTTGTACGCCCGGTCGCCCTCGATGGTCTGCATGACCAGGCCGACGGCGCCGAACGGCGGCAGCACCCACCGGGCGACCGCGTCCACCACGTCCCGTGAGCTCGTCGCCTTGGCGAGAGCTGTCGTCAGCTCCGCAATACGGTCGGACCGCTCGGCGGCAGCCTGTTCGGCGGCCTTGCGCTCGGCGTCGCGTTTCCGCTGCTCGGTGACATCGGTGAAATAGCAGATGGTGCCGTCCGGCACCGGGACCAGCCGCAGGTGGTAGGAGCGGCCGGTGCTGGGGATGCGAATATCGAAGCCGACCGGGACGGACGCGGCGGCGGCGTTCCGACAGCGTTCCTCCAGGCCGCGTACCTGCCGTACGCGAGGCAGCTCCCACAGAACTCGGCCAAGCAGCTCTTCCTCGGAGGAGCCGAGGGCGCGCTCCGCCTCCAGGTTGGCGAAGACGACCCGCCAGTCGTCGTCCACCGACAGGAAGCTGTCACTCATGTGCCGCAGAGCACGGGCGAGCGCGTTTCGGGCGAAAGACGGCTCGTCGACCCCCCAGGCGCCGCCGATCATCCGGAGAGGTTCACCCTCGTCGTCGAGGACCACCTTGGCGCGGGAGTGGACCCAGCGGAACGTGCCGTCCGGCAGGCGGATCCGGAACTCGGCGTCGTACAGCGTCCGATCGTTGATCGACTTCTCGGCTGCGGCCAGCGTGGATGCCACGTCATCGGGGTGGATGGCCATCAAGAAGGTCTCGATCCGGGGAACGAACTGGGACGGTTCCATTTCGTACAGAGCCAGAATGGCCTCGTCCCAGTGCATCTCGCCGGTCTGGATATTCCAGTCCCACGAGCCGATCTGGACCTCCTTCAGGGCCTCCCGGACCTTGGCGCTCCCCCAGTGCCCCTGGAGCGGTCGGGCGGCCGGCGGTGCCAGGCCCATCCGCTCCTCGACCCAAGCAACCACGGCCTGCAGGAAGCCCCACTGCTCGCCGGTCGGCTCGCCGCCGTGTCCTGTCAGGACGGTGAGAACTCCGACGGTCCGCTCCCCCGCGAAGACAGGCACGGCGGCCATGCCGGTATCGGGCCAGGCGTTCGCCGAGGACCCGTTCGCGGAAGACTGGAGGGGGGTGGTGGGTGCCCACGCAGGGCTTCCTTGGCGCACCGCGCGGGCCGGGGCGGCAGTCCCTTCCGGGCCGATGATCTCCCAAGCCTGCATGAGGATCGGGGGCAGCCCACTGGCCGACACCAGACGCAGTGCGGACATGGGGCCACTGAGGTGAACCATTCCGCCCAGGGCTCCGAGCTCCGACACCACGTGTAGGAGGGCGAGCCGGAAGACTTCGTTCTCGGCCGCTCCCTCATCCAGGGCGCTGAGCAGTTTGAGCCGTTCCTTCATACGCCCCACATTACGTAATTCATCACGAAAGGGACGCAGGTCTCCCTGGCGGGGCACGTTCCCCAAGGTGGGAGGCCGGGCAGGTGGTCGAGCAGTCCGACGGGGCGATCACCCCGAATGTCGTCCTCGTGTGCACGCGAACGTTTGAGACAGTCGATGGCGGGGCGGCCTCGGCCGAGACTGGAACGATGCCTGCAACGATCGCCCGGCCGATGCCGTCCCGAACGGTCTCGGTGAGTTCACGAGACGGGGTGACAGGGCCTGGACCGTAGTGAACCAGTGCGTCGCGGACCTCTCGGCTCCGTGGTCACCGGGCAGGTGCAGGAACAGCACGAACGGGTGGGGCGCGCTCGACCACGGTGCCGATGGCCGACTTCCCGTCCTTGCCCATGATGAGGTCGCCTTCCAGGGGCCAGGCACGGTCCGGGCTTCAACCTCGACGGGCCGGTCGCTGATCATGACCATGGGGGTGGAGAACCGCGGCCGACGCCGCTGTGCCCGGCTACGAGGTTTGCGCCGGGTGCGGCCGGTACGCAGGGGCTTGCGCGAGCTCTCTGCGCAGCTCTCCGCGTCCCGCATACAGAGGGGTCGACAGACCTTCTTGTGGACCATGTAGCGGAGCCTGGCAGATCCGCTCCGGACTCCACCGTAGGTGCAGACGGCCCTCGATGAAGTCCACAGCTCGGAGTTGCGGCCGATCCTTCCTGTCCTGGGACGGGGACGACGGGCATCGGCGCCGCCCTGGGCGGCGTGCGGCCGACACCGGCCGTTGCCCGAACGCCGGCCTTCTCCCGCAGCCGGTCGGCGTGGATCCCGCCGTCCTTGCACAGGTATCCGGACGAACCGGATTGTTCCCCCTTCGGTGGTGTAGCCGATCATCCGGCGGTCGTGTCGGTGGTGTTGGGTAGCCCGGGGGCGGTTTCGGGGCGCTCGGAGGGGCAGAGCTGATCCATGCTTCCCTTGGGCAGGTAGCGGCGCGTAAAGACGATCCATTCGTCGTGCAGTTCGAAGAGCACGTCGGTGATACCAGCCGCGGGAGTGCCGTCGTCGGGGAACTTGGACGGCGTCGGTGCGACGCCTGACCTCGCGGTTGATCCGCTCCAGCGGGTTCATGGACGAAGGCGGTCAGGTCGCCCTTCGCCTCCAGCGGCATGTCTTTGACCTTGGGTGACTACTTTCCGACCGTGTCGGCGACGGTGTCGAGCCGGGCGCAGACCGTATCCGCGTGGGCTGGGCGAAGATCGTGCGTCCCTTTTGACGGCCTGCCCAGATGACCGGCCGAGCCCAGCAGGTGGCCGGTCATCTGGTCGGCGCTGTCCACTGCGGGGAACACCACCGCATCGGCGATGTGCGAGCAGTCGATACGCCGTTTCTCGCCGGGCATGCCGCCCTGGGGCTGGACACTCGAATGCGCGTCGAGGGTACCGGCTGCTTCGGCCTGACGACCGGTCAGCCGGTCGTCATCCCTCCATCCACTGGAATTGCGGCGCCCGTCACGAAAGATGCCGCGTCGGACGCGAGGAAGGCGATCATGGCCGCGATCTCGGCCGGGTGGCCCAGCCTTCCGATGGGGTGCTGCGCGATCAGGAGCTGACGGATCGCGTCGTCCTGCGGCACAAGCGGCGTGTCCACCACACCAGGACAGACGGCATTCACGCGCACACCCTGTGGGGCGTAGTCAAGCGCGGCCGCCTTCGTCAACCCGATCACTCCGTGCTTCGCGGTGATGTAGGGCGATTGTCCCGCCCTCGCAATGAGCCCCAGAGCGGAGGCGGTGTTCACGACGGCGCCGCCGCCGTTCTCGGCGATCGCGGGAAGCTGTAGCTGCAGGCAGGTGTTGACGGCGTCGAGGTCGATCGACATGATGCGTCGCCACTCTTCGGGCGTCACCTTGTCGATCGGGTCGAGGCCGGTGCCGACGCCCGCGTTATTGACGGCGACGCGCAGGGGCGCCAGCCGACCTGCCTCAACGATGGCCCGCTCCACCGTGTCCCGGTCACGAACGTCTCCGACGACCGGAAGCACGGCTCCTCCCGCCTGGGACACCTCCTCAGCAACGGCCTTGGCGCCCGCTTCGTCGTAGTCGACGACGACAACGGCACACCCGGAACCTGCCAGGAGCAGCGCGACCTCGCGCCCGATCCCCGAAGCGGCGCCGGTCACGATGGCGGAACGGTCGGATACTCGGAACTCGTTCACTCTTTCACCCTTTCGCATGGCCTCGGCCTCAGACTGGCGCGTCGTGATCGATGACCACCAGGAACGGCGTGTCCGCACTCGCCTGCCGAATGGGGATCGCCTCCTTCTGGTACACGTCGTTCCTGTACCAGTTCAACGCCGTGTCACGATCGGGGAATTCGAGCAGGATGAACCGCCCCGGCGCATCCTCACCCTCGAGCACGCTGGGGTTGTTGCACAGCGCGAGGATCTTGACATCGAAGCCTTCGAATGTCGGAGCAGCCTTGGCGATGTACTGCTGGTAAACTTCGGGATCACGCATGCGGACCCCGGCCAACAGGTATGCGGGCATGAACTCTCTCCTTATTACTGGTTGGTTCAGTCCTTGGCGGTGAAGACCACGGGAAGGCTCTCGATACCCCGCGTGATGTATCCCGCGTCATAAGCCGGCTCGAAATCCTGGTCGGCGAGCCGAATTTCCTCAAAACGACTGAAAATGACCTCGAAGGCGATCCGCGCCTCCACTCTGGCCAGTGGTGCGCCCAGGCAGGCATGAATGCCCTTGCCCAGGGCCAGATGAGATCTCAGCTCCGGTCGAGTCGAGTCGAACTGATCGGGGTTGGTGAAGACCTCGTCATCTCGGTTCGCCGCCCCATAGACGAGCCACACATAGGCCCCGGCGGGAATCTTGACCCCGTGCAGCTCTGTGTCGGATGTGGCGATACGGAAGAGCCCTTGGATCGGCGACTCCAGGCGCAAGGCCTCTTCTATGGCGTCCGGCAGTAGGGCCTGATCAGCGCGGAGGAGTCTCATCAGCTCTGGGTCCCTCAGGAGCATGAGGGCGAACGAGCTGATCAGCTTGGTCGTCGTATCAGCCCCCGCTGCGACCAGCTGCGCACAGAATCCGACCATCTCGTTGAGGGTCAGCGGTTCTTCGCCTTCGTTGCGCGCCTGGACCACCGCCGTCAGCAGGTCGTCCCGAGGGCTCTCCTTGCGATCGGCCAGCGCCTGCTCGAAATACGCCCAGAATTCGACCTGGTCTTCCAGGGTGGCCATCAGCTCCGCACGCCTGACGTCGGCACCGACGTGCGAGTTGATGGCATGCGCCCACCTGGCGAAGTCACGGTGCATCTCAACCGGGACGCCGAGCATGGTGGACAGCACCTGGATCGGGAAGGGCGCGATGAACGCCGGCACGAGATCCGCCTCACCGTCCGCGATGAACGCGTCGACAAGGTCGTTGCACAGTCGCCGGATGACCGGCTCGAGTCGTGCCACGGAGGACGGCGTGATGGACTTGCCGAGCACACGCCTGTGCCGGCCATGGACAGGCGGATCCTGAGTGAAGAGGACGTCGCCATGGCTCATCGCGACGCGGACACGCTCGATGAAGTCCGGGCTCGCACCCTCAAGGGCTGACTGGACCACCCCGAACGCCTTCTCGACAGACGGGCCCATCGGGTTCCGGTTGGAGAACAGATCGGGCCGCTTCAGCACCGAGACGATGTCGTCGTGCCGCGTAACCACATAGACATCGTGCTCGGCATCGTGGGCGACAGGAGCAGTTCTCCGCTGCTCCGCGTAGTGCCCGAAGGGGCACTGGAGTGCCTGAGGATCCTGACCCAGGACAGCTGAGATGGGTCCAGGATCGTTTCCCAGCGAATTGACCGTTGCCATTTCCGAACCACCTTTCCTCTACAATGGGGAATGATCGGTGAACGCTGACCTGTCGTCAGCCCATGCCGGGAATGACAACACGTACCTCAGTGCACTCATCCGACAGGAAGAGCTGGCATGACAGCCTCGAGTTGGATTGCATCGCATCCGAGCACTGAAGCAGGTCGGATTCCTCGGGGAGTGGCGCGTCGAAGAGGCCTCGACAGGATTCATCCACATAGACATGGCAGGTCCCGCAGGAGGCGCTGCCACCACAATCCGCGTCGATGCCGGGTACGTTGTTGCCCACCGCTCCTTCCATGACGCTCGAACCGTTGGCGACTTCCAGGATGCGAGTGCTTCCATCCCGAAGCACATAGGTCACGATCGGCATTGCCCATTTCCTTCTCACTTGGGTTCCGCGGGGTGCAGCGGCACATCAGGGTTGGCTAGTTGCGCTGGATCGACGGGGAGACGAGTCGCGATCAGCTTTCTTGCCGCCGCGAATTCCGCTGGAGCGTTGACGGACTCGACGGCAGTCAAGGACGTCCCATCGTGATGCAGGACCGAGAAGCTCTCCTGCGATGCGTGCCTTCTGACAATGGGGGTGCCCGCAGGGTCGACCAGCCCTGCGATCTTGAGCTTCAACTCGTGCTGGTCCGACCAGAACCACGGCACCTCCGGCACGGGAGGTTCGTTGCCGAGGATCACCGCACAGGCCTGCCGCGCCTGTTCGATCGCACTCGGAATGCTTTCGAGTCGGCGCGTTCCGCTCACCGTGGGTAGTGGTCGTCGCGTGACGTCGCCGATGGCCAGGATCGACGGATCACTGGTTTGCGCGGAGTCGTCGACCACGATCCCGTCTTCACAGTGGAGACCCGCCTCCACGGCGATCTCGTCCCTCGGCACGGCCCCGACTCCGGCAAGTACGAGATCGCATGCGACGACTCGCCCGTCGTTGAGCTGCACACCCGTGGCGCGACCGTCGCGCTCCGTGATGGCGGCGACGCCGGCCCGCGTGATGAGCGTCGTGCCCAGCCGCTCGTGGTATGAAGCGAGGCCCGCCGCGAGGGGCTCGCTCGCGACCCTGGCGAGCAACCTCTCCTCGCGTTCGATGACGGTCACCTGCGCACCGCCCGCCCGCACCGCGGCAGCGGCCTCCAGACCGATGAAGCCACCTCCTACGATCGCCAGGCTCCCCGACTCACGCAACTGCCGCTGAAGGTTCTGGGCCTCGGACAGGGTCCTGAGTCGGTGTACGCCGTCGAGGTCTCCGCCGGGAATCGTGAGCCGACGGGCTCGCGCGCCGGTGGCAAGCACCAGGATGTCGTAGTCGATCTCCCTCAGCCCGGACATCCGGACGACCCTGCGTACGCGGTCGATTGAGAGCACGTCCTGACCGGTGTGCAGCGAGATGTCCTGCTCGTCGAAGAATTGAGCGGGCCGCAGGGGCAACTCGAAGTCCGGCTGGGTCAGCTTCTTCGACAGCGGAGGTCGCTGATAGGGAAGCCCACGCTCACGGCTGATCAGTACGATCTCTCCGCTGTGCCGCCATTGCCGAAGCAGCCCGGCAAGCGTCGTTCCGGCGTGGCCGGCGCCCACGATGACAACCTTCGGCGCGGTCATGACCAGGCCTGCCAACGTTCTGCCGCAGAGGCACGGTAGGCAATTTTCATGACATGTCTCCTGTCGACTTGTCGATCCGTGCTGTCTGAGCAACAAGAATTTTACGACTGTGTAAGGATTTACGTCACCGTAAAGGTCTCGTCGAGCGCTGTCAATACCACGGACGCAAGGTTTGACCTCACTCGAAGTCCTGGACGGAATGAGTCCCTTCACCCTGAAATCGACCATCCAGGGCGACCGGGGATCTGCTGTTGTCCCGCCCGCGCAGGACGGGACGAGTTCGCCCGTAGGGAACGGCGCCGGTTCGTCCGAGCGCGCAGGCCAGGAACGGAGGCAGGAGGCTGTGAACTCCGGCCGTCGGACAAGTCGCGGGCCAGGCGACGCCGCTGGTGGCGCTCCGGGAGAAGGGCGTGGATGCGAGAAGGGACTGCCCGAAATGAGCTGGGAGACCCCCGATACCGATCACCGTCCCCTTCGTGCCCGACACGAGACCTGATGCCCCTGTCGTAATGGGAGTGCCCCGGGCGGGATCGGGCTCATGTCTGCAAGGACCTGAAATCCGCCGGGGCACCAAGGTCACCGTCACCGAAGTCAGCGCCTTCTACAGCCACCGTCTCCGTATTCACCCGGTTGATCCGCGTCCGCCTCAAGAAGACCGAGTCGCGGTCGCGAAGGCTGCCCCCGTCCGTCGAATCGCGGTCATCATGCCGGCCTGCCTCCGCCGCGACCGGCGGTCTTGCGGCATGGCTGACGGCGACAGCATGTCCGCAAGCACAGCGCACCGCCAGGTCTGAGTGGCGACCGGTCCGCTGACCGCCCACGCCGGAGGTCTCGACCGAGAGTGACGACCGGGTCTACTTGGAGATCTAACAAAGGCGTTGGTGGTGGGGGTAGGCGATCAGGCAGGTGGCGAGGCCGAGGAAGGCCTCATGGATGTCGTCGGTCGTTCCCAGCGGATGCACAGGCGACGGAAGCCGTGCAGCAAGGCGATCGTCTTCTCCACGACGTACCGGAAAACGCCCAGGCCGCAGAGCCGTGAGGCTGGTCCCGTTCGGCGATGACGGGGCGGATCCCGCGCTCCCGCAGCAGCCGCCGGTACTTGTCGGGGTCGTAGCCGCGGTCCGCGAACACCTTGGCCGGCCGTCGCCTTGGCCGGCCGACCACGCCAGCCGCGGCGGGGACCTTGTCCAGCAGCGGCAGCAACTGGGGGACGTCGTTGCGGCTGCCGCCGGTCAGCGACACGGCGAGGAGAACGCCCTGGGCGTCGGTGAGGACGTGGTGCTTACTGCCCGGCCGTGCGCGGTCGACCAGGCTGGGGCCGCTTTTGGGCCCCGGCCGAGCCGCCCGCACATGCGAGGAATCGATCACCGCCCGCGACCAGTCCAGCTTCCTCGCCGACCGCAGCTTCGTCAGCAGCACCAGGTGCAGTTGCTCCCACACGCCGGCCTCGTTCCACGCGGCCAGTCGACGCCAGCACGTCATCCCCGAACCGAAGCCCAGATCCTGCGCCAGGTACTCCCACTGGATGCCCGTATGCAGCACGGACAGGATCCCGCACGGCGCCTGCCGGTCCGGCACCCGGTGCCGTCCCTCCACCGGCTTCGGCTCCGGCTCGGGCAGCAACGGCTCGATCAGCGACCACAGTTCATCCGACACGATCCACGGCCGCGACTGACGTTCCCCCATGACCAGTCACATGATCGACAAATTCTGTCAGGACCCGCAGCCGGCCGATCCGGGGCTGCGCGGCCCGCCCCGACGGTCCTCCGGGATCACCACCGCCCGCCACAACGGCGCCATCCGAACCGCGACGGCGTGAGTCACGAGGAAGACGGAGGCCGGCGAAGGCTGCCGAGCGCCATCTCTGCGGCGATCTCGGTCAGCTCATCCTTGCTCAGCCTGCCCTCGGGCGAGTACCAGCGCAATGCGGAGTTGAGAAGACCGATCGCGAGCAGCGCGAGAATGCGCGGAGGGCCCTGGCGGATGCTCTGGTCGGCCTGGCCGGCGGCCACGGTCTCGGTCAGGAGCGCGAGATACTCGTCTTCTCCGGCGCCGCCGGAGGGAACCGCCGTACTGGCACGGTCGCGTTCCGCGAAATAGACGCGGAAGGCGTCAGAGTTGTCGAACAGAAGGTTCGCGTGAATGCGAAGGGCGGCTCCCAGGCGCGCCATTGGCGGTGCACCCGAGTTTAAGATCGGCCGATTGCGCTCGAGCATCGCGTCGCCGAGGTGACCGATCAGCGCCTGGAGGAGCTCTTCCTTCGAACCGAAGTAGTAATAGAAGAGCGGGCGCGTGATCCCGAGACTGGTCGCGAGGTCTTGAAGGCTGGTTTCTTGATAGCCTTCTTTGCTGAATTTCGTCAGGGCCAGCTCCAGCAGCTGAGCCTTGCGAGCTTGGCCGGCACGGTTCCGCTTTCGCTCGACGTGGTCCGCCTCTGACGCGGTCAACTGCAACTCCTTCTCCGGCCGTCGGGGGACCTCTCTGCGCCTCGCATGCCGAAGCAGCTGACGCCTCCCGTAGGCCGGCGCCCCCTGTGGCAGGCAATCCTAACCGCGAGTGCGAGCACGCTTCCTCGCGCCCGCTGCTTCACGAGGGTGCAGGGAGTGGGGTCATGCCCCGCACCCAAGGATCGACGTGCCCCGCAGGATCGCGGGTCTGCGGCGGCACTGGCAGGCATGTCAGGCACCTGCGTCGCGTTCCGCACCGAAGACGGCGAAGCCGACGACACAGGGCTCGGCAGAACGGTTACGCCAGGCGTGCACCGTACCCATCTGCACGACCACGTCCCCTGGCCGCAGCACCTCCTCGTCGCCGCCATCGAGGGCGAGGCACACTTCCCCGCTGATGACGAAACAGATGTCCGCGGTGTCCGTCGCGTGCATGCCGGGGTCGACGTCCATCATTTCGCCGGGCTCACCCGTGACCAGTCGCTCGCGCGCTGCGGTGGTGCGACCGTCCTCCTGCTGGTCGACGCCCATGCCTGGCGGGAACTCCGCGACGTTCACACGAACGCCCCCAGTCGCGGGGAAAACGCTCGTCGGGTTGTACTGCGCCGATGAGGAGCAGGGGAGAGTCGGTGCCGCGTCCCATCCCCAGATGTTGTACAGAAGCGCGCCTGCTTGCATCGGCTCGACGTGCTGCCTCGTCGCGAAGCGGCCGGTACCGTCCTCCGCCTGCCCTGTCACGATGCGCCTGATAGTTGCCATAACACGTACTCCCTACGGTTGCTGTCCGGCCGTTGTCATTTGGATCAGTGGGGATCAGGACGTGGTGCGCGATGCCGCCCTCGCCGCCGAACCGCCCGCGACGAAACCCATGGTGACCGCCGGACCCAACGTTCCGCCGCCGCCCGGGTAGGAGTTGGCGAAGATCGACGAGACGGCGTTGCCCGCGCCATAGAGGCCACCGATGGGAGCGCCGTCCATGGAGACGATCTGGGCGTTCGCGTCGATGACCGGCCCGCCGAGCGTCCCGAACACACCTGCGCGAACGCGGTAACCGACGAACGGCGGCTGACTGATCGGGGCCAGCGGCACAGGTGCCGTTTGAGTCATGTAGCGGTCCCAGGACATCGTCTGTCGCCCGAAGGCCGCATCGACGCCGCGCTCCACGCCGTCGTTCCACTCCGAGACCTGTGCTTGGAGGCCCGCAGGGTCGATGCCCAGTTTCCCGGCCAGCTCAGCGAGGGTGTCCGCGACGACGATCAGGTCGCCGTCATCATGGATGTCATCGATCCGAGCGGTGTCCACTGCCCGAAGCGCATCAAGGCGTCGTGCATCGGTGATGGCGAAGCACGGGTGGTTCGGACGCTCGTACGTCGTCGGGTCGAACTGCATCATCGGGCCGTGGATGTCGTGGTAATTGAGGCCCTCGTTGACGAAACGCCGCCCCGTACGGTTCACCAGGATCTCGCCAGCCGCCGAACCGAAGTAGCCGATCCGCATGAGCCGCTCGCCCTCGTACTGCTCCCCGAGGTATCGCTCGGGGACGCCCCACACCTTGTCGAGTCGGGCGAGCCGCGCGCCGGCACGGGCGGACATCCTGAGGGCATCGCCCTCGTTGAACGGAGGGCTCGACGGGCCTTCCCACGGTTCACCGACGAGCGCGTCCCACAGCGCCCGGTCCCATTCGAAGCCGCCGGACGCCAGAACGACACCCCGGTCGGCGTCGAATCGCACACGTTCCCCGTGGAGAACGCCGAAGACGCCGACCGCGCGGCCCGCCTCGAAGCAGAGGTCGACGACGCGGACCTCGGTCAGCACGCGCACGCCGCGATCGAGGCAGCCCTCAAGCAGGCCACCGATCAGCGCCGCGCCGCGCCCCACGATCCCCTTCTCCAGACGTTCCTGGACGGCCCTGATCCAGCTCGACGGGTCGTCAGACGTCAGCGACTCCGCGACCTCGGTCGCATTGACCGGTGGCACTCCCCCAGGCCACAGTGGGCGTCGCAGCACCGAAGCCATGCACCCGAGCCGGTTGGCGTCGTACACATCCGGGAACACGGTGCGGCTGGACTCCACCCCACCCTCGAACTCCGCGTGGTAGTCAGGTCTTCCCACTTCGCAACTGAAGGTCAACGGTGTTGCGGCCGCGAAACGTGAGGGTATCGATCCTGCTTCCTCGATGAACCGGTCGAGGACCGTCTCATCGATCAGGCCTTCGGTCAGGCGGGCCAGATACGTACGTGCGCGTGACGCATCGTCTTCCAGCTGTGGGTCGAGGTTGTGACCGGGAAGCCACATCCCGCCCCCGGAGACGGCGGTGGTACCGCCGATCTTGGAGCTGCGCTCGAGAACAGTCACTGACGCGCCCTCCAGAGCCGCCGCCAGAGCCGCCGAAAGCGCTGCCCCTCCAGATCCCACGACAACGACGTCGCTTGTCCGGCCCACTTCATGCTCCTTCCGGATCAGCCGACCTGCCCGGTGTATCGCCATGTGGCCGTGTCACACCTCTCACACCATGGCGGGCCACGGTGCGGCGTCGACTCCGATATCCGCGTTGCGTCATTTACGCTACTGTAAAATTCTAGGAGGTATTTTACGAAGGTGTCAACGACTGTTCGCGAGGATGCGCCGCCTTCCGGTGGAGACACTCGTAACCACGGACGACCCCACGCCGTGGAGCCGCAGGACGGCGTCTACGCATCCCGCACCGAATGGGCGGACCTCGCGCTCTCGGAGCGATCTCGGGAACCGGGCACGGCAACGCGACAGCGAGCCTGCGGAGGGCCGGCCGGGCCGATGCCACCGACGCCGGGCGACGTCGTCGCGCCAGTCATCGGCCGGTCGGAGACGGTACGCCACACCCCACCCGAAACCCCGGGACCCCATTGGAAGATCATTTCGGTGGTTTCATCGCCCGCGCCCACTGCCTCGCCTTATCGAGAGCGACCTAAGTTACACATATCTTGCGATAATGGACGCGTTCTTGAACGCTCCATCACAGTCGAGGAGCAGCGATGAATGCCTCCGGCGACCCCGACGAGAGCTTTTCGCTCGGCGCCATGGCGACCGCGCTGATCGACAGCGACGGCATCGTGCTGCGATGGTCCCGCGGGGCCAAGGAACTACTGGGCCACACTTCCGCCGAGATCTGCGGTCAACCGGTCGGACGGCTCCTCGCCGTCGAACAGGACCGGCACGTGACGCGCTGCGAGTCAGGTGTCCCTGAGCGGGGCCGGGTGGTCCTGCGGCACCGCTCGGGCGGGACCGTCGAGGTCAGTTTCCACACACTGCCGCTGGAGGACTGCACCGATGTGTTGCTCGTGGCAGCGCCCGCCCGGGATGTGACCCACTGGGAACAGGGCGCGTCCTTTCTGCACTCGCTGCTCGCCCAGGACCAGATAAGCGTCCGAATACACGACACGGATCTCTCGGTCGTACGGACCAACCTCGCCTCGGACAACCCGGGGGGTCCTTTTCGGACCGCGGGTGGCCGACCGCACGAGGACCTCGCCGCCGAGTACGCCCGAGACGCTGAGGAAGCACTGCGCCAGGTCCTGCGGACGGGTGAACCGGTACTGAACCGAGAGCAGTTGCTCCGCCCGCCCTACATATCCGGACGCACATCGTCCGTGCCGCTGACTGCCTTTCGGCTTGAGGACGCGCTGGGCCACCCGACAGGTGTCGCCGTCGTCTTCACAAACGCGACGGAGCCCCAGCGGGCCCGAGCGCGCCTGGACCTCAGACAGGCGGCAGCCCTCCGGATCGGCGGCTCCCTGGATGTCACACGTACCGCGCAAGACCTGGTGGACGTACTCGTGCCCGGCCTCGGCGACATGGCGTGGGTCGATATCGCTGAGGCCGTACTCGAGGGAGAGGAGGCAACAAAGCTCCTCGGCGGTGGACAGATGCACATGCGCCGGGCGGCCGTGGCCTCCGCTGTCGGGCCCTGGCCCGACAGCATGCTCCAGCCGGGTGAGGCGATGCCCCCGTGGGAGGACTCACCCGAACTGCGGCAATTCCAGAAAGGCCAGACCTTTCTCGCCGCCGACCGGGCGACCGTGCTCACCGCGGACAAGAGGTTTGGCCACCCTCTGGCCTACCCGGAGGGGCTGCATTCGGTCGTGGCGGCTCCGCTGATCGCCCGCAGAGCACTGCTCGGCCTGGTCGGGGTCTGGCGCACCGAGCAGCCCGATCCCTTCGAGCCCGAGGACGCGGATCTTCTGGCTGAGATCGCCTCCCGGGCGGCGCTGAGCCTGGACAACGCCCGGCGCTACACTCGCGAGCACCGCGCGGCCGTCGCTCTCCAGCAGCGTCTTCTGCCCAGGGCCACCTCGGACACCGCGACCGCGGAGACAGCGGGCTTCTACCGGCCCGCCGGTGGCGGCGCGGAGATCAGCGGCGACTGGTACGACGTGCTTCCTCTGCCCTCGCTACGGGTCGCCTTGGTGGTGGGCGACGTGTTCGGCCACGGCCTGGCCGCGACCGCCACCATGGGCCGTCTGCGCACCGCCGTCCACACGCTCGCGGATCTGGAACTCGACCCCACCGAACTGGTCACCCACCTTGACGACCTCATGCAGCAGCTGGCCGACGAGGTACCTCCCGCGCAACGGGACGCCGTGGGCGCCACCTGTCTCTACACCGTCTACGACCCGGTCACTCGCCGCTGCTCCCTGGCCAGCGCCGGCCACTGTCCACCGGTGGTGGTGCAGCCCCACGGCCCCGCCCGAGCGATCGGCATCTCTCCCGGCCCACCTCTCGGCGTCGGCGGCATGCCGTTCGAAACCACCACGATCGATCTTCCTCCCGGCAGTGTGCTGGCTCTCTACACGGACGGTTTGATCACACGCGACGACCAGGATCTTGAAGCAACCACTCATCACCTCGCGTACCGCCTCTCCGAGCTCTGCCGGAACCACGGCGATCTGATCGACATCGGCCGCGCACTTATGGCCGACCTCGGCGAGGCTCCACCTTCCGACGACGTGGCCCTGCTACTCGTCCGTACCCGTGCGATCCCGCCGGAGCACACCGCGACCTGGGAATTCGCCGCGGATCCGGCCGTGGTCAGCAACGCCCGCAAGGCCGCCACCCGACAGTTGACCGTCTGGGGACTGGAGCAACTCGCCTTCACCACCGAACTGATCGTCAGCGAACTCGTCACCAATGCGATCCGCCATGCCGGAGGCCCCGTCGGGCTGAGGCTCATCCGCGACCATGTACTCGTGTGCGAGGTCACCGATCCGAGCAACACCCAACCGCGTCTGCGCCGGGCTCGGACCACCGACGAAGGGGGACGGGGCCTGTTTCTCATCGCCCAGCTCAGTGCCCGCTGGGGCAGCCGCTACGGACTGAGCGGCAAGACAATCTGGACAGAACAGTCCCTGACCGCGCCAACCACCTCACCGGACACCTGAGACCGTGCTGGACGGACGGCCGCGGCCTCGGTGAGCCACACCGCCCAGTGGGCTCCAGGCTTCGCGCACCATTCGGTCCTCGGGCGGCACATCGAGGCCACTCCGCGCCGTCGGCGGCGGGCCCGAGCCGACATGGACCCGCCGCCCGAATCCGGGTTTGACGGACCACCGGCCTACGGCCCGGTGGTGTCGCCGTGTTTCGTGCGGAGTACGCGAGCAGCATGCAGGTGGTCGCTCCACAGCCTTCGCGCGTGTTCCGGCTCCCTGGCCTCGATCAGGTCGACGACAAGCCGGTGGTGCTCCAGGGCGTCGGCGGCGGCGATCCCCACGGGTTCCCGACCGCCGATGGCGAGGAGGACATCGCTGATGACCTCGGACATGAGGCTGAGGGTTTGGTTGCCACTCAGCTGAATCAAGGTCGTATGGAAGCTCACCCGGTCGGCGAGTTCCTGCTCGGACCCGAGCGTGGATGCCTCCTCATCCAGTGCCTGGCGCAACTTGCGGACGATCTCCTGCGACGAGGACTCGGCCAGCAGGGCCACACACGCCGGTTCGATGATCGCCTGCGCCGCGTAGAGATCATCGAGGCCGGTTCCGCGTGACTCCAGAAACAGCGCGGCGTAGCGGGATACGATCTCGCTCCTCATGCCGTGCACGACGGCACCCCCGCGTGCTCCCCGGCGCACAGTGATGAGCCGCTCCTGTTCGAGGACCCGGATTGCCTCGCGCAACGTCGGCCGGGACACGTTGAACCGCTGCATCAACTGCGCTTCCGAAGGCAGCACGTCTCCGTCGGCGAAGGATCCGTCGATGATGTTCTTGCGGAGGGCATCGGCGACGAGTTCGGCCGCCTTGGGCACACGCACCTCGGTGAGCGAGCGTATGGCCCGGTTGGTGCCGTCGCGATTCAGTGGAATACCAACCCTCCGTCTACCACCAGCGTCTGCCCGGTCATGAAGTCGCTGTCCGGGCTGAGTGTGAACTGCAAGGCGCCGACCAGGTCGCCCGGCAATTGTATCCGGCGCAGTGCCGTGGCATTGGCCATGGCTGCCCGGTCGCCCGCGCTGATCGTCGCCCGTTCGACCTCGGTCTCGGTCGACCCGGGCGCGATGGCGTTGACCGTGATTCCATCGGGGCCCAGCTCGCCGGCGAGCGCTCGCGTCATGCCCACGAGCGCGGCCTTGCTGGTGACGTAGTGGAGATACCCGGGCCTGCCGGCGAACACGGTCGCCGAGGTGATGTTCACGACCTTGCCGTAGCCGTTCGCACGCATGTCCGGCACGAAGGCACGTGTCATGAGGAAGGCGCCGGCGACGTTGACACGCATCACGCGTTCCCATGTGTCCAGACCGATGTCCTCGAACGGCCCCATGGTGAGGGTCGAGAACAACGCGGCGTTGTTGACCAGTCCCGTGACCGCGCCCAGCCGCTCCCTGACCGCCTCGTACGCGGAAGCGACGCTGGGCTCCGAGGCCACGTCGACCTCGACGCCGACGGCCACTCCGCCCGCGTCGACGATCTCGGCGGCGACACGGTCCGCGTTCGCGTGGTCTATGTCCGCGACGGCGACCTGCCACCCGGTTTCGGCCAGCGCGAGCGCGAACGCGCGCCCGAGCCCCTGCCCGCCGCCGCTCACCACGACTGTGCGTGTCATATCCGCGACACCTCCAGGGTCTGTGGGGCGAAGAGCTGTTCGGGGGCCAGGGGTGCCGGAATGAGGGCCTGCTCGTGCGAGTAGCGCAGGAAGGTCTCCAGCACCGACCGGTTGGCTTCGAGCCCGTAGGCGAACGGATCGGGACCGAGGATGGCCCTGGACTCCTCCACCGCGTCGGCCAGCCAGGGAAGCATGTACTTCAGCGCGGTCGTCTCGGAGAGCGGTGCCAGGGCGGTCTGCTTCGCCTGCTCGAACGCCTTGACCATCGATTGCGCGACCCACGGGTGCGCTTCGAGGACGTCCTGCCTGATGACGATGACGTGCATGATCGGGAAGATCCCCGTCCTGCGGAAGTAGTCGATCTCCGCCGACTTGTGGTCCTCCCACAGACGGCGCACACGGCCGGAGCCATCGGCGAAGGACGACGGAGCGTGGGCGGTGTAGAGGGCGTCGATCTCGCCGGTGCGCAGCGCCTCCGACAGGGTGGTGTCCGCACGCACCGGCTCGACGCGGATCGATGCGGGCAGAGTCATGGGCGACTCGGTCCGGCCGGGCTGTTCAAGCCCTCCGGTCACATAGGTCACGCTGTCGACCGGCACCTTGTGGTGCTCCGCCATGATGCCCTTGAGCCACACAGCCGCGGTCATCTGGTACTCGGGGCAGCCGACTCGCTTGCCTGCGAGGTCCTCGGGCGACTCGATGCCGCTGTCGGCGTTCACGTAGACCGAGGAGTGCCGGAACATGCGAGAGGGGAACACCGGGATCGCGACGAACGGTCGTTCCGTGAGGTGGACCGTCCGCGCGTACCACGACAGGGACATCTCCGCGATCTCGAACTCGCCGTGGTGCAGCATGCGGAACGCGGGTTCCGGCATCATCAACGGCAGGTAGGTCAGGTCGATGCCCTCGGGCCGCACGGTGCCGTCCTGAAGGGCGCGCATCCGGTCGTAGTCCCAGCAGGCCAGCGTGAGCGGCAGACGGTTCATCGTCATCGCCCCGCCAGCTTCTCGAGGGAGGCCCGCGCGTCGACAGGCGTCCACCACAGCGGAACGTCGTAGTCCTCGGCGATGATCCGGCTGGCGATGTAACCGCCTCCGCCCGAGATCGCACCGCCGGGATGCGTGGGTGACCCAGCCATGTACAGGCCTTCGATCGGCGTGCGGTAGCCGAAGTGGTTCCACATGGTCTGGTCGCCGGAGAACGAGCCCACGAAGATGTCGCCCTCGACCATGTTGACGAGTTCCTTGGTGTAGTCGTTGGCGGTGTAGATATGACGCGCGAGGATGTTGTCCGAGGTCAGGTTGGGGGCCCACTCGCGCCAGGTCTCGATCATCCGGTCGGCGAACTCCTCCTTCACCGCCTCGATGCTCTCCGGATCCCCGTCGGGGGCGTAGGGCATCGCGTGCCAGGCGTACGCGGTCGCCTTTCCGTCGGGTGCCTGCGACGGGTCGAACTGTGTGACCGATCCGGTTCCGAAGCTGATACGCGAGGGGATCTTCCCCTCCGCGACCTCGTCATGAAGGTCGAACAACTGTTCCATCGACTCGCAGCCGACATTGACCTTGAGCGCCTCATTGACGTGCGGGTCGAAGTCGGTGCCGATGTGGCGGGGGGCTTCCTCCAGGGCGAGGTGCAGGCCGAACAGCGTCCAGGCGGTCTGCTTGAAGGCACGCACCTTGTCAGCGTACGGCGCCGGCAGCTGGTCCTCGCCGACCATCTTGAGGAAGGTCTGCGGCACGTCGACGGTGCTGGCGACGAAGCGCGAGTTGATGACCGTGCCGTCGGCGAGCTGGACGCCGGTGGCGCGCCCCTGGTCGACGACGATGCGCTCCACGTGCGCGCCGGACCGGAACTCCCCGCCGGCCTGCACGTAGCGTTCCATGAGACTCCGGGCGAGCGCGACGCTGCCTCCCTGCGCGACCTGGTAGTTCGCCACGAGGTCGAATCCGCGCACCAGGGCACCCATCGGGCTGCGCGTGGTCACCTGGTCGTAGAGCACGGTGCCGAAGAGCGACATCTTGAAGAGGAGGAGCAGGCGCACCCGCTCTTCTTCGAACAGCTCGTTCACCGCGGTGAGCGGCTGCCGGTTGATGATCTCCAGGAAGTCCCGGCCCGCACTGCTCCGTGACAGAAGCTCATCACGCTCCGCCTCGGCGAGCGGCTCGGAGTAGCGCTCCGGCCAGAAGATGTGATCGCTGATCAGGTCGGCCTTGGCGTTCCACTCGCGGTACGTCTGCGCGTCCTTCTTGCTGAACCTGGCGATCGACTCGCACGTCTCGTCGATGTAGCGCGAGAAGACCAGAGCCGTGCCGTCCCGGTGCGGCTGTGCGAAGTCGTACCGCGGCGTCACATAGCGGACCCGGTTCGCGAGTTCGAGGTCCTTGTACCAGGGCGTCTGCGTGATGTTGAAGTGGTTCACCGAGTGCATCTGGTGGTAGAAGCCGGGCTTCGTCACCTCGGTGGTGCTCAGACCGCCACCGAAGATCAGCCGGCGTTCGAGCAGCAGGATCTTCAGTCCCGCCTTGGCGAGATACGTTCCGAGGATCAGGCCGTGCTGGCCGGATCCGATGATGACGCCGTCGTACTGTTCGGGCATGAGGTCTCTCTCTTCTTGTCGCGGCACATGCTGGTCAGAAGCGGACGTAGACGTTCTTGGGCTGGGTGAAGCTCTCCAGTTCTCCGAGACCCTCCTCGCGGCCGACGCCTGAGTTCTTGACGCCGCCGAACGGAGCACCCGGGATGTGGCCCGAGCTCCAGTTGATCCACAGGTAACCGGCTTCGATGTCACGGGCGGCGCTCATCGCGGTTCGCAGGCTTCGGGTCCAGACGCTGGCGGTGAGTCCGAGCGGGAGCCGGTTGGCTCTGGCGACCACGTCGTCGTAGTCGGCGAACGAACTCGCCACGAGCACCGGCCCGAAGATCTCCTCCGTGTACAGGCGCCCGGGCTCCTCGTCTCTCCCACTGAAGAGCGTCGGCCGGATGAAGTACCCGTCGCCGCACTCGGGCGCCACCCCGCCGGTCACGAGCTCCAGGCCGGGCGTCGAACGTCCTTCGTCGATGAATCCCGACACCTTGTCGAACTGGGCCCGTGACACGACAGGGCCGATCTCGGTCGCCGGGTCCGTCGGTTCACCCAGTCTCATGCTCGCCATGCGGGCACTGAGACGCTCGATGAACTCGGCGTACACCGTCTCCTGTACGTACAGACGGGATGTGGAGCCGCAGGACTGCCCCTGCCAGGTGAAGTTCATACCGCGCAGCGCGCCCTCGACGGCGGCGTCGAGGTCCGCGTCGTCGAAGACGATGATCGGGTTCTTGCCTCCGAGTTCGAGCGTGACGACCTTGACCCCACCGTCGGCGGCTCGTCGTTGGATGCCGCGGCCGACGGCCTCGCTTCCCGTGAAGGCGATGCGCGGTACGTCCGGATGGGCGACGATCCGGTCGCCCACCGTGCCGCCGGGGCCGGTCACGATGTTCAGCACACCCGGCGGCAGAAGGTCGCGGGCCAGCTCGCCGAGGCGCAACGCGCTCAGCGAGGTGACCTCCGCCGGCTTCAGCACCACTGTGTTGCCGGCCACCAGGGGTGCCGCGATGCGTGAGGCGGCGAACATGAACGGGTGGTTGAAGGGCACGATGCGCCCGACCACGCCGAACGGCGCCCGCAGGGTGAAGTCGAGGGCGTCATGGTCGTCGACCGGGATGCTCTCGCCCTTCAGCTGCAGGGCCAGTCCGGCGAAGTACCGCAGATGCTCGACCGCCAGAAGGTAGTCGTTGCGCATCACCGCGATGGGGCTTCCGTTGTCCACCGTGTCCAGGAGAGAGATCTCCTCACCTGCCGCCTCGATGGCGTCCGCGAGAGCGCTGACGGCCGCCGCGCGTTTCCGGATGGGTGTGTCCGCCCAGACAGGGGCGGCCGCGGTCGCGGCACTGACGGCGTCGTCCACGTCGGCCTCGGCACCCTGCGGGTAGCGGGCGAAGGAACGACCCGTGGCCGGGTTGATCGTCTCCGTGGTCGAGCCGTGTCGCGCCGCAACGAGTTCACCCCCGATCAGCATGCGCCAGGAGCGATCCGCGGCGCTCTCCGCCGCCTGCCGTGAGCTATCGGACATCCAGGTCTTCCTTCCAACGGTCTTCGGGCTGCTTGCGCTCCAATAGTCTAGATAGTATTAATCATCTAACGGATTGCGCAAGGAGCTCAATCGCAGTGAAGGGAACAGGGAGGGGTGCCGTGACCGATGTCGCAGCCCGACAAGAGCCGTTGGCCGTACTCGAAGGTGAGGGCTTCCAGACCTGGACGATGAACAACGCGCCGGTCAACGCGTTGTCGCCACAACTGCTGGACCGCTTCGAGTCGGCGATCGGCGACATCGTCGATCGCGACGACATCGCCTGCGTCGTGCTCGCGAGCGACCTCCGTGTCTTCTCCGCCGGCGCCGACGCGGCCTGGATGGCGGGAACCCTGCGCGAGGCGGGCATGGATGGCCTGATCGACCGGTTCAACGAGTCGATGGACCGCTTCCGCGAGATCTGCGAGCGGCTCCGGGGACTTCCGGTGCTCGTCATCGCGGCCATCGACGGCCACGCGCTGGCCGGTGGTCTCGAACTGGCGGTCGCATGCGACCTGCGCATCGCGGGCGATGCGGAGAAGGTGCAGATCGGCGTTCCGGAGATGGACCTCTTCGGTGCCATGCCGTCGGGGGGAGGCGGTGTGCAGTTCCTGTCCCGGCTCATGGGGCCGGCGGCGGCACTGCGGTTCGTCCTGGACGGAAAGCCGGTCACACCGGTGCGAGCAGCCGAGCTCCGGATCGTCGAACAGGTCGTTCCGGCGGGCACCGCGAGGGCGGAGGCGGAGAGGTTCGCGGCCGAAGTCGCCCGGAAGGCGGGCCGGATCGGTGTCCACGCCGCGAAGAGGGCCGTGTTCGCGGGTGCGACGCTGCCTCTCGGGGAGGCGCTGGCCTACGACCGGGAGATCCACTGGGACGCGATGCGGCGGGGGAACTTCCGTCGCGGGGCCCAGACGTTCGTGGAGCAGTTCGGCGGCCGGGGATGAAGGACGACATCCTGGTCGCGGGGGTCGGAATCACACGATTCGGCCGAATGATCGACCAGACACTCGAACAGATCGCGGAACCCGCGGTGCGTCAGGCGCTCGCCGATGCCGGGCTCGACCGTTCCGACATAGACATCGCCTTCGTGGCGAACGCCGTCTCGGCCGTCACGACCGGACAGGTGAGCGTGGTCGGTCAGTCAGTGCTTCGGCCCCTGGGCTTCTCGGGCCTCCCTGTCTTCAACATCGAGAACGCGTGCGCCGGATCGTCGAGCGCGGTGAACCTCGCGATCAGCGCGCTGCGCTCGGGCGCCGCTTCCGCCGCGCTGGTGCTCGGTGTCGAGAAGATGTACTCGGAGGACCGCAGAGCCACCTACACGGCGCTCAACGGCGCCGTCGACCGCCCGCTCCTCGATGCCGCCGGCGTGGATCCCGGCGAGGGGAGCGTGTTCGTCTCGACGGTCTACCCACGTCGCGTCCATGACTACGGCCGACGCTGGGGACTGGACGGGCGAGACCTGGCGAGGATCGCGGTGAAGAACCGCGAGCACGCTTCGCTGAATCCTGAGGCCCAGTACACCAAGGCCATGACGATCGAGGACGTGCTGGCGTCCCGCACCGTCGCCGAGCCGATCACCGCTTTCATGTGCGCGCCGGTCAGCGACGGCGCCGCCGCACTCGTCCTCACCACGGGAGATCATCGGCGCCGGGCGCGCGAGGCGTTCATCCGGGGGAGCGCCATCGGCATGGGAGCGCCACCGGCCGAGGGCCGGTCCTCGGTCGCCCGGGTGGCACGGCGGGCCTATGACGAAGCGGGCATCGGCCCCTCGGTGATCAGCGTCGCAGAGGTGCACGACTCGATCGCCTTCAACGAACTGCTGGCCTACGAGGAGCTCGGCTTCTGCGACCCGGGTGCCGGAGCGAGCCTGGTGCGCTCGGGCACGACCCGTCTGGGCGGCCGGCTGCCCGTCAACCCCAGCGGTGGTCTGGAGTCGCGGGGCCACCCCATGGCCGCCACCGGCGCCGCACAGATCGGGGAGCTGGCCCGGCAGCTTCGCGGAGAGGCCGGCGCCCGGCAGGTACCCGCCGCGAGGTGGGCGGTCGCGGAGAACGCGGGCGGCTATGTCATCGACGACACCGCGGCCATCGCGGTGACCGTGCTGGAGGCGGCATGAAGCGAGGCGATCGATACCCGGTCCATCCCACGCTGCCTCCCGAGTGGCTCGTGCCGCCGGAGGACCAGCCGGATTACCTGACCGTCCCCGGCGTCGAACTCGACGACGCCGTGAACCTGGGCGCCGCGCTGAGTGACGAGCAGGTCGGGCGGGGACACGGTGACGTGCCGGCGATCATCGAATTCGGCGGACGGACACTACGGTACGCGGACCTCGCCGCGGAGTCGGAAGACGTCGCGAACCGGTTGGCAGCGGCGGGAGTTCGCGCCGGGCACCGTGTCGCGATCCGTTCCCCCAACGTCGCCGCGGGCATCGTCGCGGTGATCGCCACGTGGAAGCTCGGCGCTGTCGTGGTTCCCGTCCCGTACATCGCGCGTGCCGCCGAACTCGACGTGTACTTCGACGACACCGCACCGCACTGTGTGGTCCTCTCCGCGAACGACGTCGAACACGCCGTCGTGGTCGACCGGGCGACGGCGGCGGAAGTGGCCGTGATCCTGGAGTTCTCCCGGGACGACGACGGGCGCAACACCTGGTCGTTGCCGCCGGCTCCGGCTCGTACGCCGGCGGCCGTCCCGTTGGACTCCGTCGCGATCGTATGGCACACCGGCGGAACGACAGGGCGTCCGAAAGGCTGTTACCACACGCAGCGCCGCTTCCTGCTGGCCGGTCATTCGATCGGACGCGCCCTGGAGGTCGAACCCGCCCAGCGGTACGCGGCAGCCACACCCATCGGGCACGCGCTGGGGATGATCTACCACACGATCTTCACCCTGCTGCACGGGGCGACCGTCGTGATGATCGAGCAGTTCGCCCGCCCGGAAGCCGTCGTCGCCGCACTCGACGAACACGACGTGCACACGTTCACAGCGATCACCGCGAGTTGGGCGGCGATGCTGTCCGTGCTGGACTCGGGAGCGCCCGCGCCGACCGCCCTGCGACGAGGGTTCGCCATGTGGCAGTCCTCCTCGGCGGGCGAGGTCACTCAACGTTGGCGTGAACGGGGCATCGTCCTGCTGAACAACTTCGGGTCGACGGCGTTCGCCACCTGGGTCGTGGTGCCGCAGCATCAGGTTCCGCAAGGTGCGCTCGGGTCCCCCGCACCCGGTTACGAGGCACGGGTGATCGATCCCGATTCCGGCGCCGAGGTCGCTCCGGGCGGCATCGGGAGGCTCGCGATCCGGGGACCGAGCGGTCTCACCTACTGGCGGCTTCCGGAGCGGCAGCGCGCCGACGTCCGGGACGGCTGGGTCTGGGTCGACGACCTCGTACGCGACATCGGCGAAGGAGATCTCGAGTACCTCGGGCGCTCCGACTTCATGATCAGCACCTCGGGGAACAAGGTCGCCCCGAGCGAGGTGGAGTCCGTGCTCGCCGAACATCCCGCCGTCCGCGAGGTCGTCGTGGTCGGGCTGCCCGATCCGCTCCGTCAGGAGGCGGTGGCCGCGTTCGTCGTGACGAACGACCCGAAGGACGCGACCGACGGGCTTCGCAAGGAGCTGCAGGACCTCGTCAAGCGCCAGCTCTCGCCGTACAAGTACCCGCGCATCCTCGAGTACCTGGATGAGCTGCCGCGGGATCACGTGGGCAAAGTGCAACCCAAGATCGTTCGCGAACGAGCGTTGAAGGAAGGCATCAAGTGACGCAACTCCGATACCACCGCCGCGGGAGCGGGCGCCCGGTGGTCCTTCTGCACGGATGGTGCCTCGACCGGACTGTCTGGATGTACCAGGAACTCGCGCTCGTCTCGTCGGGGCACGAGGTGATCGTGCCGGACCTGGCGGGATTCGGCGCGTCGCGGGACCTGACCGCGCACGGTGAACTCAGTGGTCATGGGCAGGACGTGGCCGACCTCGTCGAGGAACTCGGGCTGTCCGACGTGATCATCGTCGGCTTCGCCTTCGGCGCCGCAGTCGCGCTGGCGATGCCGGACCATGGACGCGTCGCCGGCATCGTGGCCATCGGCACGCCCAGTGCCGCCGGCGCGCCGTATGACCGTATGCGCTCGTCAATGCTCCGTGACTGGCCCAGGTTCGCCGGGCGTTCTGCGACGGCGATCTGCGCACAGCCGCAGAGCGAGGAGAGCCTGGCGTGGCTGGCGAGGATCTTCGCCACGACGCCCCTGCACTCGGCTGTCAGCGGCGTCGACATCCTCGCCCGGTACGAACCGCTCGACCGGCCTTCCGGGCTCCCGGTTCCTTCGCTCTTCGTGCACGGCGCGGACGACCCGATCGTGTCACCGGATGTCAGCCGCGCCTGCGCCGAACGATTCGGCGGGAAGGTCGAAATCGTCCCGGACTCTGGCCACTTCGTCCCCTGGGACCAGGCGGCGGCGGTTACCGAGGCGATCGAGGCGTTCGAACGGAGCCTGGCGTGAGCGTCGTTCGTCTGGAGCGGCGAGGCGCGGTGGCGCTCGTCGGGCTCGACCGTCCCGAAAAGCGCAACGCGCTGGACCTGCGGATGGTCGAAGAGCTCCACCGGGTGATCGACACTCTCGGAGATCCGTCGATCACGGTGTTCCACTCCACGACCCCCGGCACCTTCGTCGCGGGAGCGGACATCACCGAACTGCGCGATCGAGGAGCCGATGACGCTCTCCGGCGTATCAACGGGGCTCTTTTCGACCGGATCGCGGCGATGCGCCTGCCGACGATCGCCGTAGTCGACGGCGCCGCGTACGGCGGGGGGTGCGAGTTCGCGACCGCGTGTGACTTCCGCTTCGCCACCCCGCGGGCACGGTTCGCGCAGCCGGAGCCGTCGCTGGGCATTCTCGCCGCCGCAGGCGCACATCAGCGGCTCGAACGGACAGCGGGCCTGTCTGTGGCCCGGAGGATGCTTCTCGGCGGGGAACGGCTGGACGCCGCTGAAGCGCTCCGCGCCGGTCTGGTCGACCGCGTCGCTTCACCGGAGACGGTGCTCGACGAAGCCGTCGAGTACGCAGGCCGCATGGCATCGGCATCGGCCCGAGCGCTTGAACTCACGAAACTCGCGCTCGGCCTGGGCGCACCGTCGACCGCCGCGTTCGACGCCGCCGCGCAGGCATTGCTGTTCGAGTCCGACGAGAAGCGGGCTCGCATGTCCGCGTTCCTGCAGCAGAGAGGAGAAGGCCGATCATGAGCGTGACCCTTCACCGGCGGGTGACGATGGTCGACGTCGACCTCGTCCAGGTCAACTTCGCGCGGTTCTTCTACTGGATGGACGCGGCCTACGCAGAGTTGCTGGTAGATCTCGGGCATCCTCTTTCGCAAGTGATCGCGGAACAGAAGGCAACACCCGCGGTTCGATCGCGATGCGACTATCGCAGGCCGGTCGGCCTTGACGACGAGTTCCGGATCCGTGCCGCCATCACCCGGGTGGGCACGTCGAGTTACACGGTGTCGTTCCGCTTCGAGGACGCCGAAGGCCTGTTCGCGCTCGGTGCGGTCGACTACGTCTGGGTCAACACCCTGCCGCGCCAGCACTCGGCTCCCGCTCCGCCGTGGATCGCGGCCGCGTGTGACCCGGGTTTCCTGGAAGGGACGGAGCGACGATGACCGTACGTGACCTGCCGAACGGTGTCGCCGTTGTGGGCGCCGGCCGGATGGGAGTGGGTATCGCGCACGCGTTCCTGGTTCGCGGGTGCGCGGTGGAGGTTCGCGACACTTCCCCCGCCGCCCTCCAGCGTGGGATCGATGCGACACGGAAGTCGGTGAGGCGAACGGCGCAGAAGTACGCCCACTTCGATGAAGAACAGGCGCTCGCACGTCTGTCGGCCGGCCTCGGGATGGAGGCGCTGCCGGCCGTGGACCTCGTGGTCGAGGCGGTTCCCGAGCTTCCCGAGCTGAAGAAGGAGGTGCTGGCGGCGGTATCGGCCGCGGTACCGGCGACGACGGTCGTCGCGACCAACACCAGCAGCATCTCGATCAGCGAGCTGGCCGCCGCCGTGTCCGAGCCTCGGCGGTTCCTCGGTATGCACTTCTTCAATCCCGTTCCGGTGAGCAGGCTCGTCGAAGTGATCCGGGGTGACCTGACCTCGGACGAGACGGTCGCGACGGTGGGGCGTTGGATCGCCGGGATCCGCAAGTCGTCGATCACTGTGGACGACAGGCCAGGATTCGCGACCAGCCGTCTCGGCGTGGCGACCGGATTGGAGGCCATCCGCATGCTCGAAGAGGGCGTCGCATCGGCGTCCGACATCGACGCCGGAATGGAACTCGGCTATGGATATCCGATCGGACCGCTTCGACTGACCGACTTGGTCGGGCTCGATGTGCGTCTCGAAATCGCCGAATACTGCAGCGCGTACTACGGGGCGAGGTTCGAGCCGCCGCGACTCATGCGCGAGCTGGTAGCCGCCGGAGAGCTGGGCCGGAAATCCGGAGTTGGCTTCTACGACTGGTCGGATCCTGATCATCCCGTCGCGCGCCCCCTCCCGGAACGGGGGATCGTCACCGCCATCGAGAGGGCGTAGAGGTTCCCGCAAGCATGCTGGCCCGCGGTCTGCCGCGGATTCATCCAACCACCGCTGAGCTGTAGCCGCGGCAGTGGAGGTGTCCGCGTGCGCGCCGCCGGCCTGCGAGGGCGAGCCCGCCGAGTTCCAGAAGTTTGACGCTTCCGTAAAACAATGAGTAGCCTGAGCCAGGTCGACTCAATGGACGTTATGAGAGAGGGCAGTTCGATGACAGAGCGCGTAGGCGCCGACGTTGCGATCGTTGGGGCAGGTCCGGTGGGGTTGGTCCTGGCCGGCCTGTTGGGCAGGCGTGGCGTCGATGTCACGGTCGTGGACCGGGCGCTCGATGTGTTTCCGCTGCCGAGGGCCGCCCACCTCGACCACACCGTCCTTCGCGTCCTGCAAGAACTGGGCTGCGTGGAAAGTCTGCTGCCGACGATGACACCCAATACCGCGCTGGTACTCGCCGACCAGGCCCTCAGCCCGCTCGTAAGGATTCCCGCGGGCGGCGTCGGCCGGTCCGGTTTCCCGGCAAGCATGTACTTCTATCAGCCGGAATTCGATCGTGCGCTTGAATCGGTCGCGGCCGGTCTTCCGAGTGTCACGATCCTTCGCGGGCACGACGCCATCTCCTACGACATGAGTGATCACACCGCAACAATTCACTGCCGTCGTATCGCCGATGACAGTGCCGTCGACGTGGCGGCGAAATGGGTGATCGCATGTGATGGCGCCTCAAGCCAGCTCCGGGAGTCATGGGGTGAAGACCTGGAATCACTCGACTTCGACGAACAATGGCTGGTGCTGGATCTGCGAATCGAAGACGATTCCCCGCGGCTGCCGGACCATGCTCTGCAAGTGTGCGACCCTCGTCGAGCCTGGGTGTCGAACCCTGTCCCAGGCGGTCGATACCGCGTGGAAATGCGCCTCCGGGACGACGATGACCCCGGACACGTGATGAGCCTCGAACACGTGAGCGAGTTCCTTCGCCCACTTCTCGGCGAATCGAGATTCGAGGTCGAGCGTGATGCGATCTACACGTTCCACGGCCTCGTCGCGCCCAGCTGGCGCAAGGGGCGCATGCTGCTCGCCGGCGACGCCGCCCACCAGATGCCGCCATTCCTTGGGCAGGGAATGGTCTCCGGTGTTCGCGACGCCCACAATCTCGCCTGGAAGTTGGCCGGCGTCGTGCAAGGACACTTTTCCGAGGAAATTCTCGATTCCTATGAGCAGGAACGCAAACCTCATGTCGAGAGTGTTGTTCGATCGGCAATCGGAGTCGGTCGCTTTGTGAGCCAGACTGATCCCGTCGCCGTCGAGGCGCGAAATCGCGCGCTACGAAACGGCGACGTCACCGATGTTCCGACGTTTCGCATTCCTGATCTGGCGCCGGGGATCCTCGTGGGAACCGGAGGCGGGTCCACTCTCCCCCAGCCCGTGCGAGGCGACACACTGCCGACGCTCGACGGTCTCCTCGGCGATGGGTTCAGCGTCATCAGCATTTCCCCGATACCAAGCGCTGATCGTCTGTGGTGGCCGACGGACGTACCTGTGCGCTTCTTTGAGACACGTGAACTCGGTGACACCGGTGATCAGCTGGCCGAGTGGCTCGAACAGAAGAAGGCACAGGTCGTCCTGGTGCGTCCTGACCGATACATCCTCTCCACTGGTCTGTCGCTGGAAGCGATCCGCCAGGACATCGAATACACGGCATTGGCGTTGTTCACTCGGGACCTTCCCTCCATGACCGCGGCGGCAGCGAACGAAGTCTCATGAATCAGTCCGGGGACCGCAGGCCTCGCCTCCGGTTTCGCGGCGTGAGGGAGCTGAATGACGATCCAGCGGATTCGATGTGATGTCGAGGTGACCACAACGATGGTATGCGTGCAGAGAATGTGTCTGGCTGGCGAACACTGGGAGGCGCGGTGACGCGCGGCGACAGATCGGCGTATGTGTACACAGCGGCACGGACTCCATTCGGGCGGTTCAACGGAGCGCTCGCTTCGGTCCGGCCCGACGACCTCTCAGCGATCACCCTCAGCGGCCTGCTCGCCAAGACTCCGGAGCTCGACCGCGAAGCCGTTGATGAAGTGGTCTGGGGAAACGCGAACGGAGCGGGTGAGGACAACCGCAACGTGGGTCGCATGGCGGTTCTCCTCGCCGGCCTGCCTGTCACCACACCGGCGACCACGGTCAACCGCCTCTGCGGTTCCAGCCTGGACGCCGCGATGATGGGCTCCCGCTCCATCGCGACAGGCGACGCCGACATCGTCGTGATCGGAGGGGTCGAGTCGATGACCCGGGCGCCGTGGGTCCTTCCGAAGCCTCCCCGGCCCTACCCGGTCGGCGATGTCACCGCGGTGTCGACCACGCTCGGCTGGCGGTTCATCAACCCGCGGATGCCCCAGGAATGGACGGTATCCCTGGGCGAGGCCAACGAGCAGCTGCAGGAGAAGTACGACATCTCGCGCGACCGGCAGGATGCCATGGCGGTGCGTTCCCACCTGTTGGCCGCACAGGCCTGGGAAGAGGGCTTCTACGATGATCTCGTCGTTCCGGTCGAGGGCGTCGATCTGGCGCGGGACGAAGGCATCCGCCCCAACACGACAGCTGAAACGCTTGCCGGCCTCAAGCCGTCATTCCGACGCGACGGCACCATCACCGCAGGCAACGCGTCGCCTCTCAGCGACGGCGGGGCGGCCGTTCTGCTGGGTACCGCCGCGGCCGCGGAACGGATCGGCGTGACGCCACAGGCCCGCATCGCCGGGCGTGGTTCCTCCGCGCTCCAACCACAGCTCTTCGGTTACGCCCCGGTCCAGGCAGCTGAGATCGCGCTGCGTCGCGCCGGCATCACTTGGGCGCAGGTCGGCGCCGTCGAGCTCAACGAGGCCTTCGCCGTCCAGTCTCTCGCTTGTATCGATGCTTGGGACGTCGATCCGGCCATCGTCAACACACGTGGCGGCGCGATCGCCATGGGCCACCCGCTCGGCGCCTCCGGTGCGCGAATCCTCGGCACCCTTGCCAAGGTGCTACTCGAACGTGGCGAGCGATGGGGTCTCGCCGCCATCTGTATCGGCGTCGGCCAAGGTCTCGCCGTGGTTCTGGAGAATGTCCATGCTGTGTGAGGTGTCAATCCCCTGGTTACGTGACGAGGTTGGTCATACGGCCCCGGCCTTCCCGATCGGTACGGGCTCGCGCTTCCTGGATGATCCATTCGAACTCGACTGGCGGTTACCCGTCTGCCGAGCGGTGGCGTCGCTTCGTGCTATAGGAAGTCCGCGATCCACGTGGCGATCTCCAGCCTCGATCCCCCGGTCCGGCGACCTGCGTGATCAGCTTGCCGATCTCGGCCACGATCCGCACAGCCCCGCACGGGACTCCGCGTCGAACTTCCGCCGCTCGCCCGCCATGACTCCCGACGCCTCCTGCGGTCACGGTCACTACGCAACCAGCCGGGGCCCGACCAAGCGCCGTGTGATCGAGCGGAGGTGAAGGAACTCCGCCGCTTGTCTGTCGTGACGACGGGTGGACCTGACGACAGCCCGACCTGGACGAACGCCGGGGTGAGCGGAACTCACTCGTGACGAATTCGGGTTGGCTCAGTGATTACACCGGGCGTGGTTGAGTGATCGAACGCACGATGCCGTGACTGTCTCATCACATTCGGCTCAGGAGCTCCCGTTCGAGCGAAGGCCCGCAACCGCCAGTCCTCTCTCGGACTGGCCGCCGCCATCTGCTGCCTCAACGCTGGGTCCGCCTCACCACGCCGGACACGACAGAAGCGGAAGGAATATCCGGTTACCGCTCAACGTTCGACACCGATGCTCTCAAGCTGGCGCGCCCCCTGGCCGCGATTTGCATAAGCGGAGACAACCTCCGTATCTTCTTTTGAAGCGGAGGTTCACTCCGGTTACGCCTTCGGGTACCCGAGAGGCAGTGGCGTGTCAGCGCTCGTTCGAGTTGAACGCGGGCACTGCGGAAGGCTCTCGGCGAGCCGGGGTGACCGGGGACTCCCGGCGGAAGTCGGGTCCTGCTGAGCCCGTCTGGTGGATGAAAGTGAGGAGCGAGGAATGAAGGCAGCGCAAGGGTCGGACAAGATCCGCGTCGGGATCGTCGGGGCGAACCCGGACCGTAGCTATGCCGCGCTGACGCATCTGCCGGCGCTGGCTGCCCTCCCCGGGTACGAGCTCACCGCGGTGAGCACCACCCGGCGTGAGAGCGCGGAAAAGGCAGCAGAGAAGTTCGGCGCGCAGCACGCGTTCGATCACTCGGACGCACTCATCGAGCATCCCGACGTCGACCTCGTCGTCGTCAGCGTGCGCACACAGTCGCATGCGGAGATCATCCGCGCGGCCTTCGCCGCGAAGAAGCACGTTCTGTCCGAGTGGCCCATCGGCGTCTCCCTGGCGGAGTCGGCGGAGCTTGCGCGCGGAGCGGAGCTCGCCGGCGTGCGGACCGTAGTCGGCCTGCAGCGGCGCTTCGCCCCGGGCGTGCGCTACTTCCACGACCTGATCGCCGACGGGTACGTGGGCCGAGTCCGGTCCGTCACGGTGCGTGTGGCGGTGCCCTACTGGGGTGGCCAATACCTGAAGGGCAACGCTGACGCGGCCGACGCGGCGAACGGATCGACGGCCCTGACGCTCGTCGCCGGCCACCACCTCGACCCCGTACTCGCATCCGTGCCCGAGATCGAGAGCCTGTCGGCCGTGGTCGCCCGCCAGTTCGACAAGGCCACGATCATCGAAACCGGTGAGACCATTCCCGTCAGCACACCCGACCAGGTACTGATCAGCGCGACCCTGTCCGGCGGCGCAGTGCTGTCAGCCCACGTGGAGGCCGGGAAGCGCAACGGCGCGGATATCTGGGCCACCGTCACCGGCACCGAAGGCGACCTGCACCTCTCAGGGGCCGACGGGATGGTGCCCGGAGGTCTCACGGTCTCCGGCGCACGCGGTCAGGGCCAAACACTCGCACCGCTGCCCGCGCCTGAGAAGTACCACACGATCCCGCAGGCGGACCTGACCGACGTCGCCCATCACACGGCGCTCCTCTACGACGCGGTCGCCAAGGACTGGGCGAACGGCACCGAGACCGTGCCCACGTTCCAGGAAGCCTGGCGGAAGTACCGGCTCCTCGACACGATCGAACGAGCCTCCACAACCGGCCGACGCCTGGACTACGAGGGATAAGCGGCCCTCGCTGCATGGATTGGCCGGCCGCGCCGCCGCGCCGCCGCGCCGAACAGTCGAAGGCGGCTTCCCCGGCTTGCCAGCGAGGCGGTTCCACGTTCACCACGCCACCGATCGCCCGGACCAGGAGAGTGCATACGCTCACGCCGGCGAAGTCGGAACGCCGGGAGGGAAGAGCAACGGTCGGCCGCCGGAACCCCAGGCGCCGGCAATCCGATCACCGCCCTTCCCACTGATGTCATCCCAACGCAGCCCGTTCTTCGTCGGACCAGGTGACAACGTCGAACTCGTCCGGATGAGGCCCCGTCCGGACTCCGGTTTCGAGGGTGGCGATCATCGCGATGTCGTCGGTGTCGAGCTCGAAGTCGTAGACGTCGAGGTTCTCCCGCATACGAGCAGGTGTCACGGATTTCGGAGCGACGAGGTTCCCTTGCTGGACGTGCCACCGCAACAGAACCTGAGCCGCGCTCTTGTCGTACTTGCGCGCAAGGTGCTTGAACACGGGAGCATCGAGCAGACCCCGCCCTTGCCCCAACGCGTTCCACGCCCAGGTCGTGATTCCGTGTTGGGCATGAAAGGCGCGCAGGTCCGATCGCGGGAGGACCGGGTTCAACTCGATCAGATTGACGGCCGGCACCACCGATGTCTCGTCAAGCAGCCGCCGCAGATGATTGGCCTCGAAGTTTGATACTCCGATGGCTTTGACGCGCCCATCGGCGAGAATTTTTTCGAACGCCCTCCAGGTGTCCACATAAGCATCCCGAGACGGGAGCGGCCAATGGATGACGTAGAGGTCCACATATTCCAGGCCCAGTTTGGAAAGCGATGCATCGAAGGCCCGAAGAGCGGAGTCGTACCCCTGCTCGCTGTTCCAGATTTTCGTGGTAACGAACAGTTCATCCCTGGGGATTCCTGATTCGGCCATCGCAGTTCCGACGGCGGTCTCGGTGCCATGTACGGCCGCGGTGTCAAAGCTGCGATACCCGGCTTCGAGCGCCGCCCGAAGTACGGTGGGCGTCTGCATATCCATGGACCATATACCGAAGCCGATCTGCGGGACGGCGAACCCATTATTGAGGGCTGCCATCGGAGTTTCATTCATGAGGCACTTCTCTCCATTTCTGGTCGGTCGACGGCTCGATTATGTGGCGACGTCGACCCCCTTGGGGCCGCTGCGCCTCCGATCGAGGGGTACTGCATCGATCACCGCCGCCGCGATCAGGGCTGGAGTGGTTCCACGGTTGACCCAGCCGTGATTGACGCCGCGTTGGATGACCACGTCGAACGGCTTCAGCACCACTTCACCCTCATCGACCAGCAATGTGACCTCGCCGGACAGCAGTACGACGAAGTCGACGGTGTCGGTCGCGTGCATCTGGAACGACTTCGACGTGTCAATCTCATACGCCTCCGGAAAAAGGCGTGCCACCGGGCTCGACGCGAGCGAGCGCTGTTCCTCCGGCATGGATTCCAACTCGGAGTCCGGCGGCAATTCCATGAACATGAGAGCAACGCCGCCACTCCCCGGGAGAGGGAATCCGGTGATCTGCCGCGGGAGATCTTCCTCCCGATTGCTCGCCGGCCCGGTTGGTGTGGTCCAGATGGCCGTGCTGCCGCGTCCCGGCCAGAACGGCAGTTCCGCGGCGGTGGCGTCTGCGGACTCGTCGGACAAGACGATCGATCGGCCCTCGGAGTCATGGCCGGTCACGACACGACGAATGGACTGAAGCATCGAGAGTCTCCTTCTTTTCAGGTGAAAGAGATCAGAGGAACGACTCTGGACTGAGGGTGACGGGTCACCCGAATTAGGGATCGAGTAAACACCCCGGATCAATTTGCGGGCACGGCCGCGCTCCTGGAGGATTCGATATGGTCCAGTTCCGGCCGACCTGTTCGCGCGCCTCGCTCTCGCCACGCTCGTGCCCTCGGCCGGATGCAGCTGGAGGCGTGAGGCAAGGTCGGCTTGAGGCCCCACGGTCCTGCTCCAGAACGGCACCGTCTTCCCCCTCCGGCCGTCGGGCACGGAGGTACGCCGGAGTGCGAGGACGCGAGCGCGATGGTCTTCACTGGTCCGACCAGAACGACGGTAACCCGGGCCATTCTATCCGTCTACTGTTTGAGTGAGGTTCCGCGAACTCTTCACCATTCGCCGACGACTCCCCAGCCAACCGAGCAGCCGCTCATGATGCTTTCGGATCACCTCGGCTGCAAGGTCCTGGTCGCCGTCGGCCACCGCCCGGGCAAGTGCCCGGTGCGCACGCCGGCACGCGTCGATCCTCGAGGAGTCGGAGAGGATCCGTTCCGCGTATCCACCCCGGGCGAGTTCGGAGAGCACCGTCGTGAACAGCGTCAGCGTCGGACTCCCGCTCAGAACACCGATATAGCGGCTGATCACGAGCGAGGCGTCGATGACGGAGCTACCGGTGGCACGGTCCGCCTGCTCCACCAGATCGCACAGCGTTCGACGAGCCTCCACGGAGGGGTTGGCCGCAGCGAGCCGCGCCGCCTCGGCGGCGACCAGCGCGTTGACGCGTGTCAGATCCTCGATGTCCGCGCCCTGAGACCGCAGGAACACCGAGGCCATGTGCGCCACGGACTCACTCGTCGGGAGCCGGGTGTACAGACCGCCTCGCTGGCCGCGCCGGACAGTGAGCAGGCCTTCCTGTGTGAGGATCGATACGGCCATCCTCAGCGTCTGCCGACTCACAGCGAGCCTGCTCATGAGAGCGTCCTCGGCGCCGATGAACGTCCCTGGCCCAGCCTGGAGGATCTCCTCCCGCAGTACTGACGCGGCCCGCGTCGCCCTCTTGTCCTGCCCAGTGGTCATGGAGCCAGACCCTATCGCCATTATGCGGCCTGAAAGGCCAGGTAGCCCGAGGCAAGGGCACCATTAACAGGCTACTGTTCAGAATTTCACACAGCAGTGTGTGCGGTGCCTTCTGGAGGGAACTAGCGCCCAAGCGCGTACGATCTGTCTGGGATTGCCACGCCGACGCCGAGGCGCACTGACCAGCCGCGCTCTAAACAGTCGACGGAAACAGGTGCGCAGGTTGGCGTGGCCCCTGGTGAGGCAGGTCGCCGGTGATCTGGACAGAACGAGGGCGACGACATCGGTCAATCCGGTCTACCGCACTTGCGGCAGCAGGGCGACGATCCCCATTGATACCGCCACCGGCGCCCGTGCCCTGTACCGGGGCTCGCTGGACGCGCGCCTGCCCCGCTGGTCCGTTCGAGCAGGAACAATGCTCACTTTCGGTTTCGGACCGCTACGTTCCACCTGGCTTCCACAGCAGCTGATCGAAGGTGCTGCTACAGCACGCTCAGCCTGGCGTGCCAGTGCGGGATGAGGTCGAGAGCAAGAGCAAGGCGTGAGGACAACGCCAAGATCGGACAGGATCCGCGTCGGGGCCGTCGGGGCGAACTTGGAGGTGCACCTCGTCGTCAGCGTACGTGGCGAACAAGCGCACCGCCGCGGACGGAGGCCACGAGTCCACCTGAATCCTCGATCAGCTCGTCCCGCACGGTGAGCAGTTCACGGTGGTCCGGCTCGGATGAGGCGGCCCTCGGTACGAAGACGGCGTCGTGCTGATCCGTCTGCCCGTCCCGGCATCCGCCGGCGGGCTCGCCGCCACCGCCCTCGTCGATGACCACGAGCCGAGGGGAATCGAACCCGCAATCAATCCCTCCGCACAGTCATGCCCTCGGGGTCGCGGATTGTCTTCCCTGATCAGAGGGGGGTGAGATTCAACCTTCCGTATTGCGAACCTCGATGTGTCAGGCCGGATCCCGGCACTCTGAGCATTGGAGATACACGCATGTCCCTCTCATACGTCGCGGCGGTCCCTGAACAGGGAACGCCCCAACCGCGGACGCGACGCCGGACACCGAAGCACGGTACTCCTCGTCATGCAGTTGTTGCTCGTGGCGATCATCACCGCAGCCGCGCTCGTGTCGAGCACCGGTTCGGCCAGCGCGGCCGACGAGCCTGGTGCGGCGCTGTCTCAGGGGACGCTGCCCGGCGTCCTGTACCGCGGAGACTCCCGGTACCCGAACGACATCTTCGCGAACGGCTTCGTCTCGCGTGGCACGAACTACGACCTCGTGGCCCACCAGGGCTCGTGCGTTCTCGGGTGATGAGACGCTCTGAACTGTCCTCGGTGGGCGCTAAGCGAGCTTTCAGAAGTTCTGCGCGTCACGCGTGGCGGTGTTCGTGCGGCCGAGGTCGTGGTCAGTCTGCGCCCGGTTCGGGCTCCACCGATGAGTTCTTGCGAGCTGCCGGGTCAGTACAGCCATGACTGCTGAGAACAAGCCGCCGGTCGTCTCCCGCGGGGAGTGGCTGACCGCGATCGACACCCTGCGCGTGAGGGAGAAGGCGCACACCCGCGAGGGCGATGCGATCGCCGCCGCCCGGCGACGGCTGCCCATGACCGAGGTGGACCCGTCGGCCCCGCTCGTCGAAGGTAAGAGGCACGTCCCCCTGATCGACGTCTTCGAGGGCCGCACCCAGCTGTTCGTGTCTTATCACATGTGGCACGACGGCCACACCGCCGCCGACCAGTGCGAGGGCTGCACCTTCTTCACCGGCCAGGTCCGCGAACTGTCCTATCTGCACCAGCGTGACGTCACCTTCGCCGTCTTCTGCCAGGGCCCCTACGAGGAGTCCGACCGCTACCACCGCTTCATGGGCTGGGACATGCCCTGGTACTCCGTGCCCGCCGAGTCTCACGAACGGCTCCTCGCCGGCCGCCACTTCGGGATGAAAGCGATCTACCTCCGCGATGGGGACCGCGTCTACGAGACGTACTGGACCACCGGACGCGGTGTCGAACCCATGGCGCCGTCCTACGGCATCCTCGACATGACCGTCTACGGACGGCAGGAGACCTGGGAGGACTCCCCGCTCGGCTGGCCGCAGCCGTACGAGACGCGCGGCCAGCAGTTCCGCAAGGACGGACGGCCGACCGCGCAATGGTCACGGATCGCCGCCGGCCACGGCGACGACCTCCACGGCGGACAGCCCAGCACAGGCGGCTCAGGCTGTTGCTCGTGAACCCGCGTCCGACGGCCGTCGCGGCGGCGTGGTCGGGGCCCTGCGTGTCCTGCGAACCGGCCACACCAGTGACGCGCGGAACCTCTGGGGTCGCGCTTGGTTGAGGTCAGGGGCGGTGATCAAGGTGAGGAGGCGGTCCGTGATGATCGAGGTGTCTGACGCCTCATCAACACGAACCGCTTCCGCATGTCATCATCGCTGATCACTCTCCTGGCCCGCCACCGCGACCATGATGCGGGCACCACTCTCGATGTCGGCCGGGTCGTGGACCTGGCCGACATCCTGGATGTGCTGCCGGATCCCCGCCGCCGTCAGGGCCGCCGCTACCGGCTCGGGTCCCTGCTCGCCCTGTGCACGATCGCCGTGCTCGCCGGCGCCACCACACTGGTCGCCATCGCGCGGCATGCCACCTACCTGCCCAAGGAGATCCGTGACAGGCTCGGCCTGCGGGCCGCCCCGCGGGCGACCACCCTCGGCCGGGTCCTAGGGGGTGTTTTGAAAGTCCCGCACTGCACCAGCCCCGGCGAGAGTGACGACCTGTGCGCCGTCGCAGTCGACGGCGAGACCCTGCGCGGCTCGCGCACCGTCACCAGGCGGGCCGCGAACTTCATCCTGCACGTTCCCGAGCAGCTCCGGGGGAACCGGGACCCGCACGATCACTACGCGAGCCAGGACGAGTGGGCCTTCTTCCGCAGGATTCCGCCTCAGGCGATCACCGGCGTCCACATTTACGAGATGACGGGTCGGGCAGCCGGCACGACCCTCATGCCCCAGAGCATCCGCTTCCGTCACGACCGCTGGGTGGCGAACCCCAACTACCACCCGCAGTTCCGCTACAACCCGACCAGCGACCCGGGCGCTCACTTCTCCTTCGATACCCCCTGAACATTCCCCCCATCGCTGCGAACGCCAGCGGCGACCGAGGCTGCAGCGCCGCCCACCAGTGCCGGGACGGCAACGGCTGAGCCTGCCGTCGCATCCAGCGCCACGCGTCCTTGCAGTTCGAGGCGGCACTAACGGTAAGCCCGGTGGTGCCGCCCACCACTGCTACCACCGCATCCACCAGACCAGGCCACTCATGTGATCGCTGCTGGCGGCAAGCCGTGGGGATCGAGCCGGTCAGTCGTGTGCGGCCAGCCTTCCCGCGCCGACAGCGGGTTTCGGATCTTCGCGAACTGCCCCACTCAGGCGGCGAAGGTTCCGGCGCCTGGATGACGGTACGCCGTACGGCCAGGCCAGGACGCCGCGACAGCGCGGCCCGCGAGCCGGCCGGGCAGCCCGTCCGTGACCCAGTGCACCGGTGAACCCGGCGTACCGCCAGTCCCGGGATCAGCGCTCGGCGTCTTCTCCGCTTGGAGCATGGTGGAGTCGGCATTGCGCACCGGGGCGTGGCCTCCTGGCTCAGCCAGGAGGTGAACCGTGGCCGGTCCCTACCCCGGCTGGAGTCTCGTGCAGGACTTCCCTGGGCACTTCGGCCCACTCCGTCACCAGCGGCGCCTTCGCCGGAAGAGTCCAGCGCTCTCTTCCCTCAGAACCGCCACCGCAGTACCGCTGACCAGGCTCTCTCGACAAGCTCACGGGCCCCAGCGGCCCCTTCTGCCACGCACATCACAAGCACGACGGAGGGGCAGGGCTCCTGACGGGCAGACCGCCCAAGTTCGTATGCGCTGAACACCAGCGCGAACAGCTTGAAGACCCCGGCCACCGGCGTTCTCCGCATGGCCGCGGCCCTGTCTCAGGGCCTCCGCTTCCGGCCACCTGGCACGTAGACCGCCAGACGCAGCACATCGGCGGCACGCTCAGCCTGATGTGGTGGCGCCGACTCACTGAGGCCGTCGGCCTCCCAAGTCGCGCCGAAGCCTGAGGACAACGGCAGCGAGAACGACTTATCTGCCGCAATCCAATATGTCGGCGGTCTCTGAACCTGGACCCCTTTGGGGTCGGTGAGTTTTGACCCCGTATGCAGTTGTTCACCCGGTTGCCGCGCCCGGTGGGCGGCCGATGTCTCGGTCTTTGAGCCGGTAGGAGTCTCCCTTCAAGGAGAGCACATCGGCGTGATGGACGAGACGGTCGATCATGGCGGCGGCGACGGTGTCGTCGCCGAAGACCTCTCCCCAGCGTCCGAACGGCTTGTTGCTGGTCACGATCACGGACGCACGTTCGTAGCGGCCGGAGATCAGCTGGAAGAACAGGTTCGCTGCTTCCGGTTCGAACGGGATGTAGCCGACCTCATCGATCACCAAAACGGGGACGCGCGCGAGGCGGAGGAGCTCGTCCTGGAGTTTTCCGGTGGTGTGGGCGGCGGCCAGGCGGTCGACCCACTGGGAGGCGGTGGCGAACGCGACGCGGTGTCCGGCCTGACAGGCGCGGATGCCCAGGGCGATGGCCAGGTGGGTCTCGCCGGTGCCAGGCGGGCCGAGGAAGACCACGTTCTCCTTGCCGGTGATGAAGTCCAGGGTGCCCAGGTGGGCCACCGCCTCCCGCTTCAGCCCGCGCAGGTGATGGAAGGCGAACTCCTCCAGGGTCTTGCGGGCGGGGAAACGGGCCGCGCGGATGCGGCCTTCTCCGCCGTGGGACTCGCGGGCGGCGACCTCGCGCTGCAGGCAGGCGGCCAGATACTCCTGGTGTGTCCAGGACTCCGCGGTGGCGCGTTCTGCGAGCCGGTCGGCGGCGTCCAGCAGGGCCGGTGCTTTCAACGCACGGCTGAGGAAGGCCAGTTCGGCGGCGATGTCCCGGGACGTGCTGGTGCGGGTGGCCATGGCTTTTACTCCTGTCCTCCGCCGCCCTCGATCAGATGGAAGACGCGGTCGTATGCCGGCAGGTCCGGGGGTGCGACCTCCACCGCCGCGGCGATGGCCCCGCTTTGGCGGTACTGGTGCCGCATCGCCGTGGCGGCCTCGGCGTGGTCGGGGTCGGTCAGCGTCTGGTGGCGGGCCCAGCAGCGGGCATGCTCGGCGACCAGGCGGCCGTCCAGATGAGCCCGCACCGTTTCGGTGTCCGCCTCGATCCGCACGATCCGCCCGATCGCGGCCGGGTCGACGGAGTAGTCGCAGGTGTCCAGGCGGATGTAGTGGTCCCGGCCGATCCGCACCGAGGTCTGCCACCAGCGCGGTGGCGCGGTCGGCGGCAGCGGCAGCATCGCGGCCCGGTCGGCCTCCCACCGCTCGGCCGGACGGGCCTGCAGGGTGCGGTGCACCCGTCGGTTGGCGACCTCAAGCCATCCGGCCAGCTGCGTGTTGAAGTCGGCCGGGTGAACACCCTGCCGGGCAGGAACGACGTCTCCAGGTAGCCGTTGGCCCGCTCGACCAGCCCCTTGGCCTCCGGGTCGCGGGGCCGGCACAGGATCACCTTGCAGGCCAGCAGCCCGGCCAGGGCGGCGAACTCGTGACCGAGCACGGCCCGCCCCTCCCGGCGGCGGCCGATGGCCGCTTCGTTGTCCCAGACCAGTGCCCGGGGCACCGCCTTCCAGCCGGACAGCAGGTCCCAGTGCCCGCTCACGAGGTCGGCGGCCTGCCTCGACGGCAGCATCCGCGCGGTGATGACCCGGGAATAGCCGGCCACCATCACCAGCACCGGCGGGCGCCCGGTCTGCCCGAAGCCCAGCGGGATGTCCACCGGCGGGAACCACAGATCGCACTGCGCCAGCTCGCCGGGCTGATACGCCGTCCGCGAGATGGGGTCCGGCGGCAGATAGACCGGCCGCAGTTCCCGCACCCGCCGCTTCAGCACCGACAACGACCGTTCCCACCCGATCCGCTCCGCGATCACCGTGGCGGGCATCCGCGGGTACTTCGCCAGCAGTTCGCGGATCGCCGGCTCCATCGCGTCCACGATCGAGCCCTTCGGCGCCCGCCGGTACTTCGGCGGATCATTACTGGCCACGGCCCGACGCACGGTGTTCCGGGCGATCCCCAGATGCCGCGCGATCCCCTTGATCGACATGCCCTCCGCACGGTGGAGCCGCCGGATCTCAGCCCAGTCCTCCACACCGATCACCTCTTCCACCCGACTCCCATGGAGCCAGACTGATCACTTGCTCACGGAAGGGGTCACTTTTCATCGACCGATAGGGGGTCACGGTTCACGGAACGGCGACACAATATGTCATCACAGAGCAGGGCAGTACGCGGAGGCGCATGTCACAACCAGATGGGGTTCTTCAGGCCATATCGCAAAACGTATGTTTGCCGCCCCGGGACTGTTCATCAGATCTGGAGGAGAAGAGTCGGTGGGGCGTCCAGAAAGACCCGTGGACCCGGAGGCCGGTCCTGTACAGAGGCTCGCCCACGACCTGCGCAGGTTGCGGCAATCGGCAGGCAATCCACCGTACCGGACCATGGCCCGGACAGCGGGATTCACCGCCAGCAGCCTCTCCACGGCAGCAGGAGGCGAGCGGCTGCCCTCCCTGGCGGTTCTCCTTGGGTTCGTGCGGGCGTGCGGAGGCGATCCGGCCGAGTGGGAGTCTCGGTGGAAGGCGCTGCAGGCCGAAGCGGAGCAGGCTCGCGTGGATGACGAAGGCGACGCCTTGGGGCCTTACCGGGGGCTTATGCGGTTCGAACCCGATCACGCCCAGCTGTTTTTCGGCCGGGAACGGCTGATCGAGGAAGTTCGTGAGCTGGTGTGCGCGCATCGGTTCGCCGCGCTCTTCGGAGCGTCGGGCAGCGGTAAGTCCTCGCTGCTTCGAGCCGGGCTGATTCCTTGCCTGCGCGAGGAGGTCGCACGCCGCGGCGGCCCGGCGGTGGTGCGGATTCTCACCCCTGGTCCCAGGCCCGCGGTGACGTATGGGCATCTCATGACCCCCGCGGAGGACGAGCCGGAGAGCTGGGTGGTGGTGGACCAGTTCGAGGAGATCTTCACCCTGTGCCGGGACCGTGCCGAGCGAGCGCGGTTCATCGACATGCTGCTGGCGGCCCGGGAACCGGACAGCCGGCTGAGAGTGCTGATCGCTGTGCGCGCCGACTTCTACGCCCAATGCACCCAACACCGCGCTCTGGCCGATGTCCTGGGCCGTTCGGGACTACCGGTCGGGCCGATGAACGCTGACGAATTACGCGAGGCCGTCGTCAAGCCCGCGCAGGCAGTCGGGCTCCTGGTTGAGCGGGAACTGACCGCGCGGATCGTCAACGAGGTCCTCGACCAGCCCGGTGCGTTGCCGATGCTCTCCCACTCCTTGCTGGAGACCTGGCGGCGCCGCAAAGGGCGGATACTGACCCTCACGGCCTACGAGGCAGCGGGCGGGGTACACGGCGCGATCGCCTCGACTGCGGAGGAAACCTACGGACAGCTGACCGCGGCGCAGTCGCGCACAGCCCGGCAACTGCTGCTGCGGCTCATTGAACCCGGCCAGGGAAACGCCGACACGCGACGCCCGCTCACCCGGCCGGAGCTGGACGAATGGGCGGACCCCGAGGTACCGCCGGTACTGGATCGACTGGCCCGGGCCCGGCTGCTGACCCTGGACGAGGAGGGCGTCCAGCTCGCCCACGAGGCGCTGATCAGCTGCTGGCCCCGGTTGCGGGGCTGGATCGACGAGGACCGGGAACGCCTGCGGCACCACCGACGCCTGACCGAGGCCGCCCGCACCTGGCTGGAGCATGACCACGACCCTGGCACCCTGTACCGGGGCACGCGCCTGGCCCGCGCGGAGGAGCTGTTCGCGGGGGACGATTCGCTCACCGTCTCGGAGCGGTCGTTCCTACTGACCGCGCTAAGGACGCGAGAAGCGGAGGAGCAGGCCGCCGCCCGCACCGTCCGCCGCTCCCGCCTGCTGCTCAGCACGTTGTCCGCCGTGCTGGTGGTGGCCCTGATCACGGGACTCGCCGCCTGGCAGCAGCACCGCGACAGCGAACGGCAGCGCATCGACACTGCGGCCCGCCGCGTAGCCTCCGTCTCCGACTCGTTGCGCAGCACCGACCCCCGGACCGCGATGCTCCTCGGCCTGGCCGCCTGGCGCATCGCCCAGCTGCCCGAGACGCGACGCGCCCTGCTCGGCTCTCTCAACGCGCCCGAGGGGAGTTCCTTCACCGACCCCGCGCCTGGTGCGAGTCCTGCTCGTTTCCTCGCTGATTCAGGCCGCACACTACTCAGTGTCGATGGCCTCGCCTGGCGTTCCTGGGATGTGTCCACCGGCCGCCGTACCGGCACTGGCCGGGTGCCGGACGGCGAGGTGGTCGCCGCTGGTCCGGATGCTCGTGTACTCGCCGTCGCCAGGGACGACGGCGTACGGCTGTGGGACACGCGCGCCGGGCGCTGGACCGGGATCCCGGAGCAGGCGTCCGCGCTTGTGGACTTCGGGGCCAGCGGCCACGACTATGTCGTGACCGACCTCGACGCCAGCCGCATACAACTGCGCTCCGTCGCGGACGGCAGGGTGCTCTTCACGACTCGGTTCACCGGTCCGACGGACGTGGTCCCCAGTGCCGACGACCAGCTTGTGGCCGTCTGCGCCAACGGCAAGCCGCTACAGGTTCAACGGACCGACGACCACCGCATCCTGCCCGGCGGCTGGGAGGGAGACCGGAGCGGCTGTGGTGCCGATCACACGGCTCTCGTGCTCGGCCGGGGCAGACTTGCGAATCTCTCCGAAGGCGGGGTGCGCGTCTGGGACACCAGCTCGGGACGCAGACTCGCCGACCTCAATGCGCCCGGTGTGCGGTACGCGGCCTTCAGCGAGGACGGAGGCTTCCTCGCGACCGCCGACGGCCGGGAGATCAGGGTGTGGCGCCTGACGGACCCTGACGCCCCGGTGTTCCGGCATTCTTTGAATGACCCACAGCAAGACAGCGAACTCACCTGGGACAGCACCCTGCCGGTCCTACGGTACCGGGAAGGCGGCACCGTCCACTCCATCGATGTCGCAGGGGCCGTCACCTCCGCCTGGCGCGACCAGCCCCTCGCCGCGACCTCGCTCAGTACGGACGGCCGTACGCTCGCCACCGCCGTACGCGACGGATCCCACTACCGCTTCCAGCTCCGCGACACACGGGACGGCCGCGTCCTGCGGACACTTCCGTCCCCATCTCTGCCCGTCTCACGCGACGATACGAAACCCGTCGTCCTGCAGAACACCATGCCTCTGCTCGCGTTCAGTCCGGACAGCACCGCACTCGCGTACGGGGTCTCCGCCCCGAACATGGAAACGGCATCGCAGCAGCTCACAGTGTGGGACATGCCCCACAGCCGCACCCGTGCACGCCTGGACCTGTCGACTCCGACCTCGGCCGCGGCTGTGATCGCCATCGCCCTGGCACCGGGAGGCCATACCCTCTATGCCGCCCGCACACCGAGCGGGCTCGAGGAACTCAGCAACGAGACATGGGCCGTCGACCGCCACCGCAGAACCGGGGTGCTCCCCGGCCGAGCCGGACAGTACCTGGCCGTCCGCCCCGACGGCCGCCTCCTCGCCGGCGAGGAGCGAGCCGTCAGCGCCGGCAGAGCCATCGCCCATGGTCTGGTCCAGGACCACGTGATCGGCGCGCTCGCCTTCGCCCCCGATGGCACCCGTTTGGCAGCCGGCGACCTGACGGGCCGTGTGGCTCTGTGGGACGGGAGTATTCGCCATCGCGCGGGCATCCTGCCGAGCGTTTTTCCCACGCCTGTCGGTGATGTCCCTGAAACGGTCAGTGCGCTGGCCTTCAGCCCCGACGGCCGCACTCTGGCTGTGGGCGGCAGCGCGGGAACCCTCCAGCTCTGGGACGCAGCGACCCAGCAACCCCTCGGCGGGCCCCTGGCCACACCAGGCGAACGCGTCGTCACTCTCGCGTTCAGCGCGGACAGCGACACGTTGTACGCGGGAAGCGCACACGTCCCGCTCCAGCGATACACCGTCGGCACGACGCAGGCCGCTGCCCAGATCTGCGCGCGAGTTGACGGGGCGGATCTCACCCGGGTCCAGTGGCACACATACATACCCGATGTGCCGCGCCGCTCGCTCTGCGGTGAGTGACGAGCCGCCTCCCGAACGCCCTTCCATCCCGCTGGCCGGCCGGACCGCGAGAATGTCGGCGCACGCCGCGGTTGGCGCGACTCATGCCAGGTGGGACAGCGCGGTGACCGGGGGATCCGTCGTGGGAGGTCGGGACGCCTCGGCGCACAGTCACGGATCGGAGGTGGAACGATGCCGTGCGGGATGACGGACAGGGGCGTTGAACAACCGCGCTCGCGCCTCGGCCCGGAATTCGATCCAGGGCGAAGTCGATGGTCCGTCGAGCCGCACAGGACCGGTGGCCGCCCGTCCAGCGGCCACCGCCGTGGCGGAATGGAGGCAACGTTTCCATGACCGGGGCGACTTCGAGGGCTCGCGATTGCGAACGGTCGGTACGGATTCGGGTTGCTCCGGCTCATGGCCCGGCACAGCTCGCCAGGGCGGCCTCAGGGGACTACGGTCATCACGTGCCGCGGACGATCACCTCAGGCGTGAGGACGGTCTCCTGCACGGGCTGTGGAGCAGCGATGCGGGCGTACAGCATCTGGGTGGCCAAGCGGCCGCTCTCCTCCAAGGGCTGGCGCACGCTGGTCATGTCGAGGGCCTCCGCCAGCGGACCGTCGTCGTAGCCGACGACACCGACGGTGGCGAGGGTATCGATGGCCCGGGAGCGAAGCTCCGCGAGGATTCCGGCCGCGAGCTCGTCGGAGTGTCCGAAGAACGCGGTGGGCTGTCGGTCTGCCGCCCACAACGCCGCTACGGCGGCGCGCCCGGCCGACACGTCCGTTCCGGATGAGACGATCCGTTCCATGTGCGACAAGGGAAGCCCGGCCTCGACGAGTGCCCGCTCGATGCCGGCGAATCGCCGCTGTCCCTGAGACACGTATTGGTCCGACACCTGCACCTCGCCGACCACGGTGATGTGGCGGTGCCCCTGACCGAGCAGGTGACGGGCGGCCAGGTAGCCGCCCATCGTGTCGTCGACGGACACCGAACTCAGGCGCGGGTGACTGGTGTCGACGAGCACGGTCGGCAGGCCGGTGGTGACGAGCCGGTCCACGATGGCGTTGTCCAGTGGCAGGCCCATGATGAGCAGGCCGTCCAAGCGCCGCTTGACGGGCAGGGCGGACAGCAACGGGGAGGTCGTCGCTGCCGCCGACGCCTCGTCCCACACGACGACCTCGCTGCCCTGCTCGGAAGCCTCCCTGAGGACGCCGACCAGCCGACGCCGGAACGACTCGTACGTGGTGAACGGCGCGATCACGCCGATGCGCCCGACGCCCTTGCGGGCCCGGCTGATGGCAGCCTCCCGGGGAACGAAGCCCAGTTCGTCGATGATCGCCAGCACCTTCGCGCGCGTGCCCGCGTTCACTCGCTGCGGCTTGTTCAGCACGTTGGACACCGTGCTGATGCTCACCCCGGCCCGCGCGGCCACGTCGTAGATGGTGATGTCGTTGTCGCTCATCAGTTCTTGCCGTCTCCGCCCGACATGTCAAATCTGTTGGCTACTCCGCAGCTGCCCCCACGCAGCGCGATCCCTCGTCACGTCGTAGGCGCTCCATAGGATGCCCCCTCCCGCATGGTGTCAGACTCGAGATGGCGGCCAGCCAGCACCTGGACCACGTGGACCCGCTTGAGGCGAGCGCTCCGAACGTGCTGGGGGCCGTGAATGGCACTCTCGGGGGCCTTCACGAACCGTAGACAGGCTGCGGTGATTCGGCCTCGGCGAGCAGTTTGAGGACGGTCTGCCCCGCCTCGGCAGGCGTCCACCGCGCGCCTTTGTCGGCAGTCGGGCCCGCGCGCCAGGACTCCATCACCGTGATCCGGCCCGCTTCCACCTCGAAGACACGGCCGGTCACGCCGCTGGGGGCGGCCGATCCCAGCCAGACCACGAGCGGGGAGACGTTCTCGGGAGCCATGGCATCAAAGGTCCCGCCCACGGGGACGGCCATGGCGTCGGCGAGGGTCTGCTCCGTCATGCGGGTACGGGCGGCCGGGGCGATGGCGTTGACCTGGACGCCGTAGCGGCCCAGTTCGGCGGCGGCGACCAGGGTGAGTGCTGCGATGCCGGCCTTGGCTGCGGAATAGTTCCCCTGACCGACACTGCCCAGGAGCCCCGCACCCGAGCTGGTGTTGATCACGCGGGCCTCTGGCCCACGGCCTGCCTTGGTCTCGGCACGCCAGTACGCCGCGGCGTACTTGAGCGGCAGGAAGTGACCCTTGAGGTGGACACGCAGAACGGCGTCCCAGTCGTCCTCGTCGAGGTTGACGAGCATGCGGTCGCGCAGGAACCCGGCGTTGTTGACGAGGGTGTCCAAGCGGCCGTACGCCTCCAGAGCGGTCCGGATCAGGGAGGATGCGCCCTCGGTCGTGGCGATGTCACCGGTGTGGGCGACGGCTTCGCCGCCGAGCGCGCTGATCTCGTCAACGGCTCGCTGAGCCGGTCCGGCGGTCGTGCCGGTGCCGTCGAGGCTGACTCCCAGGTCGTTGACGACTACTCGGGCGCCCTCGGCAGCGAAGGCGAGGGCGTGCGCACGGCCGAGCCCGCGCCCCGCTCCGGTGACGGCGACGACGCGTCCGGTGCACAGTCCGGTCATGGGTGCCCTGCCTTTCAAGGGTGGTTGCTCTGGTCATTCGTAAGATCGGAGGGCTCAGGGGTTCTGGGTATGGCTGGCATGGGAGAGTCCTTTCAGCGGTCGGACGAGGGTTGGTGACGTTCGAACGGGTTCCCGGGCCGGTCACTGGTTGGCGGTGGCCGCGTCGAGGAAGGCAGGCCGCTCCCCGCCGCCGTGGACCAGCAGGCTGGCACCGCTGATGTACGAGGCACGGTCGGAGGCCAGGAAGACGCAGGCGTCACCAACGTCTGCGGGGTCGGCCAGGCGGCCCAGCGGGACAGTGCGACCGACGGCCGCCATCGCCTCCTCGTCTCCGTAGTGCAGGTGGGAGAGTTCGGTTCGGGCCATACCGACGATCAGCGTGTTGACCCGTATCCTCGGCGCCCATTCCACGGCCATCGTGCGGGCGAGATGCTCCAGGCCCGCCTTCGCCGCTCCATACGCCGCGGACCCCGGTGACGGGCGGCTGCCGCTGACGCTGCCGATCATCACGATCGATCCGCCGGAGCGCCGGCCCCGCATCACCTCGTGCGCGGCGATGGAAGCCGTCAGCGGCGCCAGGAGGTTCAGTTCGACGACGCGAGCGTGCCGCCCGGGTCCCCCGTCGTCGAGCAGACGGTAGGGAGTTCCCCCGGCGTTGTTGACCAGGGTGTCCAAGCGGCCGTGCTCGCTGCCCACTCGGGCGAAGAAGCTGCCGACCGCCTCCGGGTCACGCAGATCGACAGGAAGGAAGCGGGCCGTGCGCCCCGCGGCCTCGACAGGCTTGTCCGGGGCTCTGCGGGCGCAGGTCACCACCTCGGCCCCGGCTTCGAGGAAGGCACGGGTGATGCCCGCTCCCACCCCCCGGGTACCACCCGTGACGACGGCGACCTGGCCGGACATATCGAGGTCCACTGCCATTTGACACCTCCCGCGGCCTCTGGTCCGCTGCTAGCGTGGCCCTAACAAATGTTTGGTTGAAAGGTAGCTGATGCGCCCATGACTGTCTCCACCTCTGCGCCGGAGGAAGGGGTCGCCGTTGTCATGGTGGACTTCCCTCCGGTCAACGCCCTTCCCGCACAGGGCTGGTACGACCTGGCCGCAGCCGTGCGAGCCGCCGGGACCGATCCGAAGGTGCGCTGTGTGGTCCTCACCGCGGTCGGCCGCGGTTTCAACGCCGGTGTCGACATCAAGGAAATGCAGCGCGCGGACGGCCCGGGTGCCCTGATCGCCGCCAATCGAGGCTGCTTCGAGGCGTTCGCCGCGGTCTACGACTGCCAAGTGCCGGTCGTCGCCGCGGTCCAGGGTTTCTGCCTCGGTGGTGGCGTCGGCCTGGTGGGCAACGCCGACGCCGTGGTCGCCAGCGAGGACGCCGTATTCGGTCTTCCCGAGTTGGACCGGGGCGCGCTCGGCGCGGCGACCCATCTGGCCCGGCTGGTCCCCCAGCACCTGATGCGCGTGCTGTACTACACCTCGCGCACCGTCACCGCCCAGGAGCTCCACCGGCACGGCTCGGTGTGGCAGGTCGTGCCCAGGGAGCAGCTCCAGGATGCCGCAAGGCAGTTGGCCGGGGAGATCGCTGCCAAGGACGGCGAGCTGATCCGTCTGGCCAAGGCCGCGATCAACGGCATCGACCCGGTCGACGTGCGCCGCAGTTACCGATTCGAGCAGGGCTTCACCTTCGAAGCCGACCTCAGCGGCATCGGCCGCCGCATCCGCGACACCTTCGGCACGAAAGAGGAACGGCGGTCAGCGGAGCGGCACTCGTGAGCGGCGACAAGAGCATGAGCGCCGAGGAGGTGGTGGGCCGGCTGGAGAGCGGCATGACCATCGGTATCGGCGGCTGGGGTTCGCGGCGCAAGCCGATGGCGCTGGTGCGTGCCTTGCTGCGCTCGGACGTCACGGACCTGACCCTCGTCTCGTACGGCGGACCTGACGTCGGCCTGCTCGCCGCCGCCGGGAAGATCCGCAGGCTCGTGACAGCCTTCGCGACGCTGGACTCCGTCCCTCTCGAACCGCACTTCACCGCCGCCCGGCAGCGCGGCGCGTTCGAGATGACGGAGCTGGACGAGGCCATGGTCATGTGGGGGCTGACGGCCGCAGCGCAACGGCTGCCGTTCATACCGGTCCGCGCCGGGCTCGGTTCGGACGTTCTGAGGGTCAACCCTTCTTTGCGTACGGTGACTTCACCGTACGAGGACGGCGAGGAACTCCTCGCGGTCCCGGCCCTGCGCCTGGACGCGGCGCTGGTCCACCTCAATCGGGCCGACGTGCGGGGCAACGGCCAGTACCTCGGTTCCGACCCGTACTTCGATGATCTGTTCTGCCAGGCCGCCGACGCCGCATACCTCTCTTGCGAACATATCGTGGACACCGGGGACCTGCTCAAGGACGCTGGACCACAGACCCTGCTCGTCAATCGCGCGTTCGTGACCGGCGTCGTCGCGACACCGAACGGCGCGCACTTCACCGCTTGTGCCCCGGACTACGAACGCGACGAGAACATCCAACGCGCCTACGCCCGGGCCGCCCGCGACCCCGAGGCCTGGCGGACCTTCACGGCTCGGTTCCTGTCCGGCGACGAGGCCGCGTACCAGAGCGCAGTCGCGGCGTTCCACGAGGAGGAACCGGCATGAGCACGGTCACGGCGACGCGGGCCGAGTACTGCGTGGTGGCCTGCGCCGAGGTCTGGCGCGGCGCGGGAGAGATCCTGGCCAGTCCCATGGGCACCGTCCCCACGATCGGGGCCAGACTGGCCAGACTCACCTTCGCACCCGAGCTGCTGCTGACCGACGGCGAGGCCCTGCTCGTCGGCGACGTTCCGGCCGTCGGCGAGCGGGCCAGGGTGGTGGAGGGCTGGCTGCCGTATCGGCAGCACCTGGCCCTGGTCGCCACCGGCCGACGGCACGTGATGATGGGCGCCGGCCAGCTCGACAGGCACGGCAACCAGAACATCTCCTGCATCGGCGACTGGGCGCGGCCCGCACGCCAACTGCTGGGCGTGCGCGGCGCACCGATCAACACGCTCAACAACCCGACCAGTTACTGGGTGCCGAAGCACTCGCGTCGGGTGTTCGTGGAGCGGGTCGACATGGTGAGTGGGGTCGGCTACGACCGGGCCGCAGAGGCCGGCCCGTCCGCCACCCGCTACCACCGCATCGCGGATGTCGTCACCAACCTGGGCGTCTTCGACTTCGACACGCCGGACCACACCATGCGGCTGCGGTCGTTGCACCCGGGCGGAACCGTCGATCAGGTGCGCGAGGCCACCGGTTTCTCGCTCGCCGTACCTGCCGCGGTCCCATACACCCGAGTGCCGACCGTCGAGGAGTTGCGGCTCATCCGGGACGTCATCGACCCCAAGAAGCTGCGTGAGCGCGAGGTCCCCGCATGAGCCACACCATCACCACAGCCCTGACGGAATTGGTCGGTGTGCGCCACCCCATCGTGCAGACCGGGATGGGATGGGTCGCGGGCCCTCGCCTGGTCTCGGCCACGGCCGACGCGGGGGCCCTGGGGATCCTCGCCTCGGCCACCATGACCGTGGAACAACTTCGCTCCGCCGTCCGCGAGGTCAAGTCCCGCACCGACGCGCCCTTCGGCGTCAACCTCCGGGCGGAGGCGGGCGACGCCGCCGAGCGTGTGCGGATCATCATCGCTGAAGGCGTCAGGGTCGCCTCGTTCGCGCTCGCGCCCTCTCCGCAGCTCATCGCGCGGCTCAAGGATGCCGGAGTGGTCGTCATCCCGTCGGTCGGTGCCAGGCGGCATGCCGAGAAGGTCGCCGCCTGGGGCGTAGACGCGGTAGTGGCGCAGGGCAGCGAGGGCGGCGGCCACACCGGCAGCGTCGCCACCGCCGTCCTGCTCCCCCAGGTCGTGGATGCCGTGGACATCCCGGTGATCGCGGCAGGCGGCTACCACGACGGGCGCGGACTGGTCGCCGCGCTGGCTTACGGCGCCGCCGGAATCGCCATGGGCACCCGTTTTCTGCTCACCTCCGACAGCACCGTGCCGGAGACCACCAAGAGCCGTTATCTGGCCGCGGGTGTCAACGACGTCACTGTCACCACCGAGGTGGACGGTCTCCCCCACCGCATGCTGCGTACCGAACTCGTCGATGCGTTGGAGCACTCCAGCCGGGCGGCCGCGCTGCTGCAGGCGGTCCGGCATGCCGCCGCGTTCCGGAAAGAGTCCGGCATCAGCTGGGCCCGCATGGTCCGAGACGGCCTGACGATGAAGCACGGCAAGGAGCTCTCGTGGGGCCAGGTGCTCCTGGCGGCCAACACTCCCATGCTGCTCAAGGCGGCAATGGTCGAGGGACGCACCGACCTCGGCATCATGCCCTCCGGTCAGGTCGCCGGGCTGATCGACGATCTCCCCACCTGCGCCGAACTCGTCGACCGTGTGATGGCCGAGGCCGACGCCATACTGCGCGGACTGCCCTCGCGCGGCTGACCGCGTGCGTGTGGGTGGCTGCCACTGGTTGGCGTCGAACGAGCGGCAGCTGCCCGAACCGCCCGAACCAGTCGAAGAGGTGGTAAAGAGCGATCAGTCGGCGAGGTCTCTGTCGCGCCGGACGCCGTTGTAGCGAGCACGGTGTTCACTGTGTCGCCGGTCCGCAGTCAGCCGCGCCCGAAAACCTCTTCGCGGTGCGTGTGCCAGCGTTCCATCATCTTGATGACCTCACCGTCGATGAACTCGAGAAACGCGAGAGTTTCGGCGAGCCGCCGACCAGCGGGGGTCCTGGCCCCAAGGCTGTCGATTCCCTCGCGCAGGGTGATCTCCCAGCCTCTGAGCGCTGCGCCTCGATTGGTCAGCAATTCATACCACTGGTCGCTGTATACGCGGTACTGATCGCGCCTTGAACCGGGTTCGCGCTCGCGTTTGAGCATGTGCTGTCGCGCGAGATAGTGCACCGCCCCGGAGACCGCGGCTGGGCTGACTCGGAGCTGTGCACCGACTTCGGCGGAGGTGAGAGCGCCGGAGTCCGAGGAGAGCAAGGCCGCAAAGACACGAGCGGGCATTCTCGGTATCCCGGCGTCGACGAGCTGTGCGGCGAAGTCCTCGACGAACGCCGAGACTGCCTCGGTGTCGCGCACTGCCTCGATCGGTTCGGTCACAGGCCTCCTGTCTGATGTCGGCGCGGTGAGAGGGGAAGGGAACGCACTTCGATCAGCGCGAGCAATCCGCCCTGACTCACCGCCCCATCCGAGACGGTCCCCCCGGTCCCAGGACACCCGCGGATCGTCCCCCGCAGATGTCGGTCGGTCGCGTTATGCCCATGCCGCTCTCGGGCACCGAGTCGAGGTGGTGGCCGTCGATCCGTCCGCCGCATCGGCGTCGAGCGCCCCACGCGATCTCAGGCGTGCCGCGCAGCGCGCTCGCACCCGGGCGGGGCCGCGAGCGCCGACCCGTGCGCCAACGCGGTGCGGCTGCTGCCCGATCGCGCACCCGAGGCCGACGCGGAGCTGGTCCCACCCTTGCGCAGTCTTCGTTCCCGGCTCCCTACTTCACGCGCGAAAGCCGTCTCGCCAGATTGCGTGCAGGCGCCGAGTCAGCTGGTCGATCAAGTGATCTACGTGCAAGTGCGGGCTCAGGGCTACGCATAGGGAGAGTCGAAGTCCCGTCAGGCGTCGTCTGCGGAGCGGGAGGTGGCCTCCCAGTCGGACCAGGTCTGCAGCCGCTGGGCGTAGACCCCTTGTGCGATGTCGTACGCCTGGCTGGACAGCAGCAGACGCAGGGGCGGGTTGTCCGAGTCCACTACAGCGAACAGGGCCTGGTTGGTGGTCTCCGGCCCCGGCGTGTGGTAGCCCTGCTTGGCTTGTTCGGCCCTGGCGTCGTGCATGGGCCGGTAGGCCGGGAGCTGTTCGGAGCGCACGGCCGAAGAAGTGCCCCAGTCAGTGGCGTAGCCACCCGGCTCGATCACCGTGATCTTGATGCCGAACGATGCGACCTCCTGGGCCAGGGCCTCCGAGAGGCCTTCGAGGGCCCACTTCGAGGCGTGGTAGATGCCCAAGGCGGGGAACGCTGCCACGCCGCCGATGCTGGAGATCTGCACGATGTGGCCGGCACCCTGGGCACGCATGAGCGGAATCGCCGCCTGGGTGACCCACAGGGCACCGAACACGTTGGTCTCGAGCTGGGCGCGGGCCTCGGCCTCGGTGATCTCCTCGACGAACCCGAAGTGCCCGTAGCCGGCGTTGTTGACCACGATGTCGAGCCCGCCGAAGTGGGCGTGGGCCTGCTCCACGGCGGCGAACGCCGCGGAGCGGTCGGTCACGTCGAGCTGTATCGGCAGGATCGCGTCGCCGAACCTGCCGACGAGGTCCTTGAGAGTGTCGGTGTCCCGTGCGGTGGCGGCGACCTTGTCACCGCGCTCCAGGGCCGCCTCAGTCCAACTGCGGCCGAAGCCACGGGAGGTACCGGTGATGAACCAGGTCTTGCTCACGAGGACATGTCCTTCCCGCGCCGCGACTCGCGTGGCGCAGACCGATGATGTGCGGGGTGTTGGTGGTCCGGGTCAGGTGTGGCGAGGCCCCAGTCCGTTGCTCGCCCGCTCGAAGCAGTCACGGGCGAGTTCCAGCAGGCGATCGAAGCCGTCGTCGGGCGACCACATCGCGTAGGCCGTCGTCATGACGGCCTGAGCGACATTGACGAGCAGGGCCCCCCGCAGCTCTTGTCCTTCAGGCGTGCGGGAAGCGGCCCATTCGCGCAGTTCGATCACGAAGTGTTCACCGTGACCGCGCACGGACTCGGCCAGTGCCGGCGAGGCGGCCTTGAGCCGCTTCTGTACCGCGAGCCGGTTGGAGAAGGTGGACAGGTACCCGACGAGAACCGCCTGCAGCGACAACCACAAGGGCTCGTCCGCCGGCCTCTCACCCATCAGCGAGCGCCATACGTGGGGCTCTTGGGGATCCGGGTCGAAGACGATGGCTTCCTTGGAAGCGAAGTAGTTGAACAGCGTACTGCGTGAGACGTTCGCGCCCGACGCGATCTCATCGAGACTCACCGTCTCGTAACCACGCTCCTCGATGAGACGGAGCGCGGCGGCTCGGATGGCCCGCCAGGTCTCCAGCTTCTTGCGCTCACGCAAGCCCAGAGCTTCGGTGTCGGTCACAGAACTACCGTAAGAAATAGTTGGACTGCATGCAAGTTTGTTCTGCATTCAGGTTTTGGGCGGCCCGGGACAGGCCGGAGTAGGCGTTCGCCATCAGTGGCCCACGCCCGGAATCCGTGCATCCGGCAAGGGCGGCCCAGGCACGCCCACCCCGGCCGGACGGCCTGCCCTGTCGCCGTTCCTGTCGCTCAGACTCCGGGAGCTTCACCGAGGCTCAAGGTGGTGGTGAGGGGATCGATGACGATGCGATCGGCCAGTAGGGGTGCGCGGGCAGCGGAGGCGTCGACCACCTCGATCCGGGCACCGAGTTCCGGCACCTCATGAAAAGACATGGGAAGCCCGGCCTTCAGCCCGTCGAGCAAGATCCGGCAGCCACGCGCGGCGAGCATGTCGCGGTCGTCGGCGAGGCGGGCCGACCAGAAGCCCAGGTGGTCGAATCGGGACCCGTCCGGCGCGGCCCAGGGACTGTCGGCCGGGCCTTCGATCAGTTCGAGAAAGGGCGGGCCCTCGATGGAAAGCGCCACCCAGATCGCCCAGTCGCCGATCTGCCGGGGCCTGGGTGGGCCGAACTCCACTGACAGAGCCCGACCGACGGCTCCCCGAGCGGCCTCGATGTCGGGGACGGCGAAACCTACGTGGTACAGGCCCCTCACAGGGCGTCAGCCTGTTCTCTGTGGACCATCATGGCTCAGCTCCCGGGAGTCACGCCGAGTTCCTCGGACACGTCCCGCCCGGGATCCCCGTCCGCCAGGTAGGAGTAATCTCCCGCCAGCTGGCGGGTCACGAGTTCGTTGTAGACGCGCCGGTAGCGCAGGCCCGCCTTGTCGAACCGGGAGCTGAGATCGCGTTGGCCACCCGGCTGCAGATAGCGGTCGTTCTGGGAGCGCACCGCCCAGTTGTCCTGCCGGCCCACCAAGTGCGCGGTGTACGGGAACAGAGCGCGGGCGTACCCGGGCATCCGTTGTGGGTCGTAGGTGACCGGAGTGCGAGCACGGGTGCGGGACTCGGGGTTGACCGGGTGCAGCATCCGGATGTCCATACCCGGCATGAAGTCTCCGTGCAGCAGACAGACGCCGCTGCGCACATGCGTGATGGTGACGACGCGGATGTCCTGCGTCTTGGCATCACCGACCAGGGACTTCTGCATGTCCGGAATGGGGCGGCCGTGGGCCGTCCGGATCATGGTGACCGTCTCGGAGGTGGATTTCACCTCGACGACATCGTCCTCGGAGAGTGAGTCGCCGGTCAGCTTGGAATGCAGGAAGTCGGCGTGGGTGAGGTCGAGCAGGTTCTCGCAGATCAGCTCGTAGGTACAGTCGAAGACTATCGAGCCCTGGAAGCGACGCGGCATGCCTTCGATCGGGATGTGAGGGACGCTCGGCAGCAGGTCCGCGGAGGCGTGTTCCGGATCGCCGTACCAGACCCACGCGTAGCCGTATCGCTCGACGACGGGATACTCACCGGTTCCGCCGGTGAACTCACCGTCACGGCGAAGCGCCGGAGGGGCGCCGGGCAGGTCGTCGGTGGCCCGGATCCGGTCGCCGTCGCGCGAGAGAATCACCGGTTCTCCGTGCATCGCGCGCCGGACGGGGCGCCTGCGCACGTCGGAGCTGTGCACCAGCGGGAACCATGTGTCGCGCAGCGCGAAGGTGGCAGGCCTGAACTCGGCGGGAACGGTTACCGCGGCCTGAGGAGCGGTGGCGGTCGGGGCGGTCACGGGGTTCCTCCTTGAGTGTGCTGGAAGCTTTCGGCGGGGCGGAGAGAACGAAGGGCCTCCAGTCCGTCGTCGACCGTGGTCGTGACACTGTCGGCCACCGCCTCCGGGACGTCGGAAGCCGTACGAATCAGCCGGCGCCGAACGCTCGACGCGGCCGCCAGGGTGGAGCGGACGATCGCGCCGGTGCCGCTTGACGTTGCACGCCAACGCAGAACGGTGCGGTACCGGCCGACCGGGGTGAGAGCGGCCAGCACGTGGCACCCTCCGTGCCTGCCGCTGGGCTCCACGGCCATCCGCGCGAGACCAGTGGTCGCGGAGAGCGTCGTGGCGCAGGTCACGACGCGGCGGCTCGCGTCCTCATAGGTGGCCAGGCGCGGGAGGTCACGGGCGAGCCTTGAGCGCTCGACGGTCACCGTTGCTCCTGCGCCACTTCCGCCTGTCCGCACCACGGGAGCGGACACCTCTGGACCCGCGCCCAGCAGTCCGGACAGCCCGAGCGTGGCACCCGGGTTGAGCACCAGCGCCTCGGCAAGGTCGGTGTAGGCCGAACGCACCAGGACAGTGCCGGTGACGGTGTGTCCGTCCACAGTGTGGGCACTTGACTGTGCCTCGGCCAGCGGCCCCAAGTCCGGAGGTTCGGAGGCCCCGGTCCACACGAGGATCAGTCCGTCGGCGAGCACGGCGTCGAACATGGTGGTGCCGCCATCCGGTTCCTCTCCGGACGGTTCACCGACGGCGGCACCGGCGATCCTCGTGCGCAGCCCGAAGCCGAGGGCGTCGGCGAGGTTCTCGGCCGTCGTGAAGGCGGCGACCTTGATCCCGCGCGGGACCCTCTCGGTGCGGCTGAGGTTGGGGATGGCGGTGCACTGCCCGGTGGCCCCGTCGAAGCACCAGCCATGGTAGGCGCACTGCAGGTGACCGTCCTCGGTGATCCTGCCCATCGACAGGGGCAGCCGCCGGTGCGGACAGCTGTCGTCCACGGCCCGGACCACACCCTGAAGATCGCGGTAGACGGCCAGGTCCCGCGTGCCGATCCGAAACGCCCTGGGGTGTCTGCCGATCTCGTCCCCGTGGGCGATCGGCCACCAGGCATCCGGAAGGCCCACGGACGGGCGCGGGCGCGCGGGTGTCCGGTGGTCGGCGGCAGGGCTCGACCCCGTGGTTGTGCCGGTCATCCGATGAGCCTCCTCGTCGAGGTCACGTTGCGTGTTCGGCGTCAGTCACCGGCTGGCCGTCAGTAGGTGCCGACAGGTGCGATGTTGGGGTCGATACCGAGACGGTCGCGCCCGTAGATCTCGTAGCCGAGGGACGGAATGTTCTGGATGTGGCGAAGGGCTACGTGGATGTCCTTCCAGAACCGCGAGAGCGGGTTGGCCGTGGAGAACGCCGAGGAACCGGCGATGAACATCAGCCGCTCGACGGAATCGTGGACCAGATCGACCACCTGCGAGCACGCCGCCTTGTTCCGGGCCGAGTCGGACGGTGTCCAGGGCCGTCCCTCGGCCGCGTAGGTGTCGACTTCCTCGGCGGCGTGCAGGGCGAGCAGCCGGGCGCTGTCGAGCTGAGCGGCGACCTTGCCCAGGTCGTGCACCACGACCTGGGACTCCGCCTTGGTCGCGAAGAAGGTGGTGACCAGCGGCTTCTCCTGTGCATTGACCTCGACCAGTTCGAGCATCGCCAGTGCCCCACCGACCAGCAGACCCATACCTGTGGCTCGTATGGACGGGATGAGTGGCTGGCGGTCGGAAGCCTCGCCGAAGTTCCGCTTGTGCGGGTCCGGGAACCCGAAGGGGCGATCGGCGGGGACAACCATGTGGTCGGGAACGAAGACGGAGTCGACGACAGTCGTGTCGGAGCCCGTGGCCTGCATGCCGACCATGTACCAGCTGTCCTCGACCGTGACCTGCTCCATCGGTACGTAGGCGAAGTTCATTCCCGGCGTCACGGGTTTGCCCTCCTCGCCCATGTGCACGAAGCCGCACTGGGCCCACTTGGCGAGCCGTGAGCCCGAGCTGTAGGGGAACCTGCCCGTCAGGCGGTACCCGCCGTCCACCTTGGTTCCGATCCCAGGCGGGTTGTAGGCGCCGCAGATGATCGTCGGACCCTCCGCGAAGAGGGTCTCCTGCAGACTGTCCGGTGCGATGCTGCCGATCCAGGTGGTCGAGTTGAGGATCTGCACGACCCACGCGGCGGCCAGGTCGCCCTGCCCGAGCTCCATCTGGAACTCGACGTAGGCCCGGTTGGACAGACCGGCTCCGCCCCACCTGCGCGGGGTGGTCAGTGAGAACATGTCGAGCCGGCGCAGGGCGGTCTCGACTTCGGGGGTCAGAGTGCGCAGTTCCTCGGCCCGTGCGGCCTGCTCCCTGAGCAGAGGACGGAGCTTGCGCGCCTCCTCCAGGAGCTGGGGCAGCCTGCTGTCGTCGTAGCCCTCGACGTCCCGGGTCTGGGGCGGCGTCTCGTCAAGTGCGGTCATGGTGATGCGAAGTCCTCTCGTCGCCGGCTGTTCGGTGCTCCCGGCAATAGTGGTGATGGGGCGTCAGCCGACGGCGTCGGCCAGCCCCGAAGCGTCCTCGACGCGTTCTGCTCCCGGACGGACGGTGGGGTCATCGGCGGCGAGTTCGGCGACGAGCCGTTCACGGAGCCGGAACTTCTGGATCTTCGTGGCGGACATCGGCCACGTCTCCACCAGGCGCACGTACCTGGGCACCTTGAACTTGGCCAGCCCGGACCGGCAGAAGTCCAACAGCTCCTCGACGCCGACGGCGGCCCCTGGCACCAGTTGCACGAAAGCCGCCGGGACTTCGTCGTACTTGGGATCGGGCACGCCTACCACCGCTGCCATGAGCACGGCCGGGTGGCTGGTCAGATACGCCTCGACTTCCAATGCGCCGACGTTCTCGCCCCCGACCTTGAGCATGTCCTTGGTACGGCCGCGAAACGTGAGGTTGCCGTCGGCGTCGAGCGAGGCCAGGTCGCCTGTCGTGAAGAAGCCCTCGGCGTCGAAGGACTCCGCCGTCTTCGCCGGATCGTTGTGGTAGCCGCCGAAGACGTTGAAGCCGCGCATCCAGACGGCACCGGTCTCTCCCGCAGGCAGTACGTCTCCGGTCATTCGGTCACGGATCTGGACCTCGATGCCGACGAACGGCCTGCCACTGGTGACTCTCGCCTCCAGCGGGTCGTCGAGCCGTCCCATCACGGGAGAGCCGCCCAGCTCGGTCGAGCCGTAGCAGCTGACCACCGCGGTGTCGTCGCCGAGCCTTTTCTGGTAGTCGCGCAACAGATCCGGCGGACCGACACAGAGCACCGCGCGGACGCCGGAGAATGTCTCCGGTGTGCGGGAGGGGTGCTCCAGCATCGGACCGAGGAGGGTGGGATAGGCCGGGTACATGAGCGTGGCGCGCTCCCTGACGATCTGTTCGATGGCTTCCGCCGGGGAGAAGTGCGACATCGACACGTACGCGGCGCCGGCCCGCAGCACGCCGGCGAGCGGGGCCTGGGAACTCACGTGGAACAAGGGCAGCGGGTTCCACATCCGGTCGTCCTCCGTGATGTGGAACCCCTCGGCGCCCACAGCGGCGCCGAGCCCGATGACCGATGAGTGCGACAACGGACAGCCCTTGGGCATGGATGTCGTACCGGAGGTGTACATCATGATGTAGGGGTCGTCCGGGGCGACGGCCTCGGCTCGTGCCCGTACCTCGGTGAGGTCTTGGTCCGAGCCCAGGCGCAGGAACTCCGCACCGGTCATGAATCCGGTCGCGCGGCGCGTGCCCAGGACGACGGCGTGTTCCAGATCCGGCGCGGCCCGCAGGACGAGCCGTTTCCCGGCCTCAGCCTCACGGAGGTCGGGGAATGCCTCGTAGACGCGGGCCGCATAGTCGACATGCTCGTCGGCGACATCGGTGAGCAGCAGCACCTTCATTCCCGCGTCCGGGATCACATAGGCGAGCTCACGCGGGCTCAGCCGGGAGTTGACCGGCACCAGCATCGCGCCGGCCATGGTGGCGCCGATCATGGCGTGGACGAAGTGCATGCAGTTGGGCATCAACAGCCCTACGGCGTCGCCGGGCCGGACGCCCAGTGCCCGCAGGGACGCCGCCACGGCGAGACAGGACGCCTCCAGTTCCCGGTAGGTCTGCCGTGTGTCCGGAAAGACGAAGGCATCGTGATCGCCGTAGTTGGAGGCACTGTCCATGACCAACTGGGGAAGGGTGAGTCCCGTATCCGTCATGTGTTGCTCCCTGGGGTGCGGGCCACGAGAACAAGAGGGCCGTGGCAGGTGCGCAAGGGCGTTGAAGGGAGGTCAAAGGGGTGGGGAAGGACTCGGCCGCCCGGCCGGACCGGCAGGGCGCCGCAGCCTTGAGACAATTCCACCAAACGGTGGGTAGGTGAAGATTCTAGAAACGGCACCGGGGCAGGGCAAGATGCGTGCGCGCACCGGCTCACCGGCCCGGACCTCAGATGCGACGCGAGGTCGGCTCCAGGCCCCAGCGGACCCGTGACCAGCTGATCGCGATCTCGTCCGGGGTGAGCGAGGCCTGCAGGCCTGCCATCTTCAGGTCACGCCCCCAGCGCTGCCAGCGATTGCTGTCGTACATCCCACTGGCGTCACCCGCGGTCAGCAGGCGCTCGCCGGCCTGGAGCACGAACTTGGCGGCCTGGGTCATGTCGCGACGGAGACGGACCCGTTCCTCCAATGTCATCTCGCGGTCCTCGCGGCCCCGCTCACACAGTTCGGCGAAGCAGTCCACGAGCACCTTCGCGGCGGTGTCGATCTCGAAGGAGGACTCGGCGAACTTCAGCTGCGTCACCTCACGCTGGAACGCCTTCTGGCCGGAGTGCAGGTCGACCCGGCTCTTGACGCGTTCCTCGAAGATGTCGAGCAGCCCCTGCCCCATGCCGATCATCGGGGCGAGCAACAGCAGGTTGGCCACCAGGTTCGGAGGCACCTGGTAGAGAGGAACCTCCGGATAGAGCTTCGCCCCGGGCGATCCTCCGGCACGGAAGTCGGCACCGGGCAGAATGCGATGCGGCGGCACCCATGCGTCATCGATGACCAGCGACTTGCTGCCTGTACCCCGCAGACCCATGACGTACCAGTCGTCGACGATACGGAAGTCGCTGCGGGGCACCAGACAGACGCCGAGCGGGATGGTCACGATGACCCACTCCGCATAGTCGATGCCGCTGGAGAACTTGATCGCGCTGTCGGTGATACGGGCTCCGTCGCCGTCGGGCCGCGCGTTCATCCGCATCACCGCGGAGGCGGTGGAGGACAGGGTGTCCGGGCCCGGCCCCCAGTACTCCTGCTGGAACTCCAGGCCCATCATCCCGACCAGGAACTGATGCCCCGGCCACTGACCGGTCATCCACGCCGTCGACGGACACCCCCGCCCGACCTCCCGGGCCACCTGAGCGGCAGTGTCGAGAGAAGCGGACAGACCTCCGAAGCGAATCGGCTGCCCTGCCAGATGGAACTGCTTCTCCTTCAGCTCCGCGACATTCTCGGGCGGAATGCGTCGCAGTTCCTCAGCCCGGGCGCTGCGCTCGATCAGCGTGGGCCTCCACCGCACGGCCCGGTCCACCAGTTCGTCATGGGACGGCCCGACACCTGCCGCCTTGGTCAGCACTTCGGTCACGTTCAGCTCTCCAGGTCGGACGAAGGACTCGAACGAGTCGGCAATTGGCACGGGAACGAGCATCGAGACCGGTGCCGCCCACCAACAACCAAACGATAGGTTGGTAATCCACCATAGAACCGATCAACGCTCGGGTCGAGGCCTGCGACAGATGCCGACCTTAGTGACCAAGCTCACCATACAACCGTTTGGTAGGTGTTGACAGGAAGCAAGAGCGGTCCTTCAATGAAAAGCGTTGATCAGCTTGGGACGCCCAGCGCGGGGCCTGACTTCGGGGGCGTCGAAGCCCGTTGCCGACGCCACAGACGGCTGTCGCCCCTCCCTGTCCTTCCTCCGAACCTGCGGAGTCCCCTTGCGTATCGCCAATCTGGCCGGACGCCTGGTCATCGTCGATCCGACCCCGAAGGGTCCGACCTCGATCGACGTGGAACGCGCCAGCTCCGGTCACTTCTCCTCCGATCCGCACAGCATCTACGACCGCTGGGACGAGTTCCGGCGCTGGGCAGCCACAGCCGAACTCCCGGCCGGCCAACCCTTTCCCCCCGAGGAACTCCTGGCGCCGTCGCCCAGGCCGCGCCAGGTCCTCGCCATCGGTCTGAACTACCGCGAGCACGCCGCCGAGACCGGTCACGCCGTCCCGGATGCCCCGCTGCTCATGTTCACCAAATGGCCGACATGCCTCACGGGCCCGGTCACCACCGTCGAACTCCCGGCCGAGGGCAATACCGACTGGGAGGTGGAGGTCGTCGTGGTGATCGGGCGGACAGCCCGTCACATCACCGCGGAAGACGTGTGGGGCCACGTCGCCGGACTGACCGTGGGGCAGGATCTCTCCGAGCGCATCACCCAGATGTCCGGTCCGCTCCCCCAGTTCAGCCTCGGCAAGTCGCTCGCCGGCTTCGGCCCCACCGGGCCATGGCTCGTCACACCCGAGGAATTCACCGACCCGGACGACCTGGAGTTCGGCTGCTCGGTGAATGGCGAGGAAGTGCAGAAAGGCCGTACGAGCGAACTGATCTTCAGCATCCCGCAGATCGTGGCGGCCCTCTCCCAGCGCATGACGCTGCTGCCCGGAGACGTGCTGTTCACCGGCACCCCCTCCGGCGTCGGCATCGGACGCAAACCCCCGCGCTTCCTCAGCCCCGGTGACGAACTCGTCAGCTACGTCGAGGGCATCGGCGAGCTCCGCCAGAGCTTCACCGCCTGAGCATCCAAGGCTGGGCCACCAGTCGGCCCACTCGTCTCCCACCACTGACAGGAGGCCGATTCGATGGCCCTTCACCGGCTCTCGTCGGTCACGATAGGCGTGCCCAATGTCGACCAGACGGCCCGCTACTACACCGACTTCGGACTGGTTCCGGAGGAGGACGGCTGGTTCTCCACCGTGGATGGAGGCCGCCAGCTCCGCGTCGTCCACGCGCCGTCCAGGCGATTGATCGAACTCGCGATCGGCGTCGACGACGCGGACGACCTGCACCGGATCGCCGCCCGGCTGAACAGCCTGGGCATCGATGCCGCGCCCGGGCCGGGCACACTCTCGGCCGTGGAACGGGTCACCGGTGTCCGGGCGGTTCTCGCGATCGAACCGCGGATCCAACAGCCCGAGGTCCCGGCAACCCCGTACAACGGCCCCGGACGGGTCGAGCGGGCCGGCACCCGGGCGCCCGGCATCCTGCGGGAGCATTCGGTCCGGCCGCGCAAGCTGGGCCATACCGTCATCGGTTCCACGGATTTCGAGACCTCGCGGTCCTTCTTCACCGATGGGCTCGGCCTGAAGGTCAGCGACGAGATCAAGGACACAGGCGCTTTTCTGCGCTGCTCGACGGACCACCACAATGTGCTGGTCCTGCGTGCTCCGGTCACCTTCCTGCACCACACGTCCTGGCAGGTGGACGACCTCGACGAGGTCGGCCGCGGGGCTTCGGCGATGCTCGCCGCCGATCCCGATCGGCACGTCTGGGGCCTCGGGCGGCACCATGCCGGCTCCAACTTCTTCTGGTACCTCAAGGACCCGGCCGGCAACTTCAGCGAGTACTACTCCGACCTCGACTGCATCGTCGACGACTCCCTGTGGACGCCCTCCGTCTTCGAAGGGGCCAAAGGGCTGTTCAACTGGGGCCCACCACCGCCTCCGTCGTTCCTGAAGCCGGACGACCTGGCCGAGCTGATGACGGGTCAGCACGCGACGCGCTGAACACGGCGACTTCCAGAACCACCGTCGCGCCGTCCAGGTAGCGGTCGGGCGGCCTCCCTGGCGATCCCATGCCGGGTATCCGCGTCGGCACCACGCTCCTCGGCTGTCTCGTCACCGCCGCCCCTTGTCGGTCCACATCGGGAGACCTTCCCCTCGGCCTCGACCAGGGCAGACAGACAGGGGAATGCCGTCCGGCTCACGGCACGGGGCTGGTCGTATGGGAGCCGGTCAGCCTCCGGACCCCGAATCGGTTGTGCTTGGCTCGGTGAAGAGCGAGGGCCATCAGGATGCGGGTGCGCCCTGTCGGAGAGTCGATCTTCAGGTCAAGGGCTTCCTCAAGATGGGACAGGCGGCTCTGAACCGTCGAGTGATGGAGACCGAGAAGAGCGGCGGCGCCGCGGTGAGTGTCAGTCACCGCGACGGCTTCCAGTGTGTCCAGCACCCAGGGCTCACGATCCGCCGACTCGATGAGGAGCACATCCGGAGGCGGCTCGTCGGAGTTGTCGATCGCGTCGACCAGGGGCCCGAAGGAGGACACCGTCCCCCACTGCAACCTCGGCTGAAGCCGGGAGGTCAGACGGAGCGCGCAGAGGGCTTTCCGCCATGATTTCGCCGTGTCGACGGCCATGACCTCGGGCCCACTGCCCCACCGCGTGCGAGCCACCGTGTCACCGGTCACCACGACGGAGGCGCGCACAGGCCCCACGAGGGTATCGACGACCGCTGATCGCCGGGAAAGGGCGTCCGCGTCGTCCGAATCACTGGCCATGACATACACCTGTGACTCCTCCCGCAGTTGGAGCCGCCGGAGTGCCTTGCGTCGGGCGTCGGACGTCGACGCGGCAGCGAGCAGTATCTCCACCGCCGACGCGTCATCGAGTGCCAGCGGGCCGGCACGCTCGATGGTCAGGTGGGCGGAGGCCGCCAGGCGTTCGAGGAGGAGTGCGTCGTGCATGGCTGCCTCCCCTGAACGCTCGATCCACACGAACCCGTCGGACTCGTCATCGAGCGGTTGACACGGCCAGTCGTTCACCTCCTCCGCGATCCGCGGTTGCCGGGCCGGCCGCCCCTGCTCGTCCACTCGGATGCAGATCTGATGCCTGGGGTGGACGAGCCCGGCCGGGCACCCCGCGAATACCGCCGCGCCGCGCACGAAGGCTTCGATTCCGGCGCCTCGGGCCAGGAGAGTGTCGAAGAAGGCGATCACCTTGAGCGCTTCCGAGGCATGTGCGTCCAAGGCACTCAGCCGCCGTACCAGTTCCTTCACGGCTGTGTCCTGCCTTTCGAGCCTGTCGGTCGTGTTCATCGGCCGGAACCGATTACACGACCGTGCGCTGACCGTCGATCATGCGGATGGGTGGACACCCGTGAACCCAAGCGTTCGGTTCATCCAGCTGTATCGTGCCTCAAGAGCGGCTTGGGCCACAGAGGTGTGGGCATGGGTATCGAAACCGTGGAACCCCCCCGCCCAGACGTGCAGCTCCGCCTGCCCTCCGGCCTCCCAGATGCGGGTGGCGTAGGCGGCGCATTCGTCCCGGAACACCTCGGCGGATCCCACCTCGATGTATGTCGGCGGCAGATCCGTGAAATCGGCGTTTCTCGCCGGAGCCGCGGTCGCCGGAACGTGCTCGCCGGCGGCCAGACGGCCCAGTAGGGCGCGCCAGCCCGTCGCGTTCTCCGAAGAGTTCCACAGCCCGGTGGTGAACTGCCGACTGGAGGCCGTCACTGCCCGGTCGTCGAGCATCGGGCCCAGCAGCAGTTGGCCTGCCAGCGAAGGGCCACCACGGGAGCGTGCCATGAGCGTCACGGACGCGGCCAGGCCACCGCCCGCGCTGATGCCCGCGACCAGTACCTTGTCCGGAGCAAGTCCGTACTCGGGGCCGTGTTCTCGCAGCCAGGCAAGCCCGCTGTAGCAGTCCTCCTGAGGGGTCGGATAGGGATGCTCGGGGGCGAGACGGTATTCCACGGTGGCCACGACGGCCCCGTACCGGTCGATCCATTCGGCGAAGGTCTCGTAGGAACTCCACCGTGTCCCCAGCATCATGCCGCCGCCGTGAATGTAGTAGATCAGCGGACTGCGTGGCGTGGTGTGAGGGCCCTGGATGAGCGTCATCGGCAGTTGCGCGCCGTCGGCTGTGTCGACGGTGACCTCGGTCAGTGTGAAGCCGCGCTGAGCCAGACGCTGCACGGCTTCCCCGGCCATCCGACGGTCCTCGGCGCGGACCGTGGGAAGGTCCGCGAGCGTGATGGGCGAAATGGTGGGGTGCATAGCGGCGAGCACCGCTTCGAGTTCCGGGTCGTAGGGGGGAACAGGTGGGTGCCCGGCGGCCCGCGTCGAGACTGACGACGACCCGGGGGGCCGTGTGGTGTCGATGTCACTCATCCCTTGACCGATCCTTGGAGCAGCGCAGCGGCGAAGTGTTTCTGGAACGCGACGAACACGAGGATGGTCGGCAGCATGATCAGCAGTGATCCGGCCGACATCAGCACAAGGTCCGGTCCGTACTGCCCGCGGAAGGCCCCGAGCGCACCCGCCATGGTGCGTCTGAGCGGGTCCTCCACCATCACCAGGGCCAGGATGAACTGGTTCCAGGTCCACAGGCTGAACAGTACGGCCAGCGATGTCAGGGCCGGTCGCGCGAGCGGCAGGTGCACGCTCCAGAGCAGACGCCATGAAGACGCCCCGTCGACTTCGGCGGCCTCTGTCAGCTCTCGCGGCACGCCCTGGAAATGCGCCCGCATCCACACGACGCCGAACGGCATGAACAGCGCGATGAGCGGAAGGGCGATCGCCCATCGGGTGTTCAGCAGCCCGTAGTCGCGCATCTGGTAGTAGAGCGGCGTGATGAGGCTTTCGAACGGGATCGTGAGGCCGGCGAGAAGTACGACGAACGCGATCCCGCCGAGCGGAACCCGGCGGACCGCGATGGCGTATCCGGCCAGCGACGCCATGACGAGGGCCGCGGGCACCACCATCAGGACGAGCAGCACGCTGGAAAGGGTCAGCTCCGGAAGGTGCGCGACCTGGAACGCGGTCTTGAAGTTGCCGATGTTCCGGAGGTCCGGCCAGGCGAGACCCGTCGGGTTGGATCCGGCCTCCTGGAGTGCCGCGCTGACGAGCGCGACGAAAGGCGCCAGGGTGAACACCACCATGAAGGCGAGCACTGCTCTGCCGACCATCAGCTCGGCTTTACGGGCTTTCATCACCGCTCCCTCATAAGGCGCTGGATGGGCAGGATCACGGCGAGGACCAGCACCATCAGAACGACACCCATGGCCGAGGCGGCGCCCACCTTCGCCTGTGTGAACGCAAGCTGGTAGATCTCCACGCCAGGCACCGCGGTGGCGCGTCCGGGACCGCCGCTCGTCATCACGTAGACGACGTCGAAGCTGGCCAGCGCCGCGATCATCGTCAATGTCACGCACACGGTCAGCTCTCTGCGCACCCCGGGCAGAGTGACGGCGAAGAACTCGGCCACCGGACCGGCGCCGTCGACACGCGCGGCGTCGTACAGGGCCGGGTCGATCTTGGCCATACCAGTGCTCAGCAGCAGCATGCAGAAGCCGAGCATCACCCAGGTGCCGACGAAGCCCACGGCGGGCAGAGCGGTGTCGAAATCCCCGAGCCAGGGGCGAGCCAGTTGGCCCAGGCCGACCCCGCGCAGGGTCTCGTTGATCACGCCGTCGCTGGAGTAGAGCCAGGACCACGCGATGGCCGCGCCCACCAGCGGCACCACCTGCGGCAGGAACAGCACCGTACGCGCGGCATGGGCCGCACCCGAGGACAGCCGCCTGGTCAGCGTGGCGGCGGCCAGAGCGAGTACCACCGACAGAACGGTGTAGAAGAGCATCAATTCGAACGCGTGAACAAGAGTGGTGAGCCGGTCGGGCTCGTCGAAGATCTTGATGTAGTTGTCCATGCCCACGAAACGGGCCACGCCGATGCCGTTCCAGTCGTACAGCGAGTACTGGACCGAACGGCCCAGCGGCTGAAGGACGAACAGCCCGTAGAAGACCATCGCCGGCGCCAGGTACAGCCAGCCGGTCCATTCGCGCCGTCGGCGCCGGGCACCCGCCGACAGGGACCGATCCCTGCGCCGGGAGCCCGAAACCGTACCTGAGCGACGGCTCATCGACCGAGCTCCGACTCGTACGCCTCCTGCACCGAGTCCACGAAGTCCCGCGGCGACATGCGGCCGGTCGCGAGTTCCTGAAGGCCGGGCGAGAGCGCGCCCGCCAGGATGCCCGCGGTCGCGTTCGCGACGAAGTCGACCGCCCCGTTCTCGGACGCCACCTCCTGGGCTCCCGCGAGGGTCTGTCGCTGCAGCTCGGAACCTGCCTTGGGCAGCGCCAGGCCGGACGGGCCGCCCGGGCTGGAGCCCGTGGTCTCGACCACGAGACGGCGTGCCTCCGGGGCGGTGTGGACCCAGTTGAGGAAGAACGCGGCCACGTCCGCGTGCTTGGCGTTCTTCGGAATGACGAAGGACGAAGGAGCGGCCATGGCGTAGTGCGGCGCGGACGCCGACGTGCCGGGCACAAGGAAGAAGCCGGTGTTTCCCTTGGTGTTCTTCTGGAGGTTGCTGGCCTCCCAGTCACCGTTGAACATGAACAGCCCCTCGCCCTTGGCGAACCGGCCCATCATCGTCGGGTAGTCGATGGCGTTGACATCGCTGGGCAGGTATTCGGCGCGGGCCCATTTCCGCAGGACTTCGGCGGCCTTCAGCGAGGAGGGCAGATCGAAGGTGGCACCGGGTTCGTTGTACAGCCACTTCTTCAGCTCGTCCGTGTTGCCGAACTGGTTCTGCAGTGCCTGGTACGGGAAGGCGAGTCCGGCGTCCTTACCGGACTGCATGATCGGCTGGATTCCCTGCTTCTTCGCCTTGGCCATCAACGACTCGAACTCGTCGATCGTCTTCGGCGGCTGTGTCATGCCGATCCGCTTGGCGAGTGTCTTGTTGTAGTAGACGCCGGTGCTGCCGTAGCCGATGCCCAGCCCGTACAGCGGTCCACTGCCGCGGACGCCCTTGGTGTTCACGGTCATCTGATCCAGAAGGGTCGAGGGCCAAGTGTCCCAGCCGTACGCCTTCGCATAAGGGTCGAGGTTCGTCAGCAGACCGTTCTTGGCCGCTGCCGCGACCTGCGGGTAGCGGACGATATCGGGAGCCTCGGGTGAGGCCATTACCTTCTGTGCGTTCTGGAGAAGGTTGGCGAACTCGTCGGACTTCACCGAGAACGTGATGTTGGGGTACTTCCGGGTGAAAGCCTCTGTCAGAGGCGTCATCTGCCCGGCGAAATTCGACTCCAGGTAGAGCGCGACGGTGGTCTTCTCCGTCGGCAGCGCGGTGCTCACGTTGCCCGAGGGGACAGAGGACGTGGTGGTGCCGGGACCCGGCGCCGAGCAGGCCGACGTGACGAGCGTGACACCCACGCCGGCCAGGGCGAGGCGGCGGACGCGGCGCCGGGCGCCAGTCATGAGCGGTAGGGACATGGTGACTCCAGGAGATCCGAGGCGTGCGGTGCGTCAAGCAGTGCCGTGGGGGACATGGGGAGGATGGTGACGCACGGCGAAACCTGGTGGTAACCGCCAGAGCACTGCGAAACCCGCGACGTTTCCGCCAGGTGGCGGCTCGGCGCCTTGTGCGACAGCCTCAGGACCGTTCAGAAGGCAGAGGTGAGAACCGCGCAAGGTGAGAGGTTCTTCGCAGACGTCCGCATCGTTCTCCAGCCGATGTGCCGACGAACGCGGGGCGCGGCTTGTCAGGGGGAAAACCGGCGGAGGGCCCGCCCCGGGGCGGGGTCGGTCAGCCCGCGCGCCTGACCGCAGGCGGTCGCGACGCCGGACAGTTCGCGCATCGTCGATCACCCAGGTCGCAGGCGCCTTGGCAGCTCAGCGACACAGACACCGAGCGTGCGGCGGTGCGCACCGCGCTGCCGATGCCTGGCGGACACGGACGCCAAGCAGCGGGCACGCAGATGGACTCCTCATGGCGACCGCGTCTGCGCATTCTTCGGGCGCTGGCGGACAAAGGACCCGATCAGCCGACAGAAGACCGACTTCGCGTCGGTGTGCGCAGCGGTCAGCGGTGGCGTCCCGCCAAGTGGTGTAGCCGGTCAGCCTTCGCGGCTTCGAAGGTCGCGGCCGATTTCGGCCGAACACCCCAGGGCCGGGCGGCCCGCACCGCCCTGACCGGCTCGCACAGCGGCGCGCGGCTTCGGCCGGCCGACCGATCACAGGCCGCCGTCCGGACCGGGGCGGTCCGGATGCCTACGCCACTCGGCGGGACGCCGCCTGGACAGCCACACACCGGGCCAACCGAAGCCGGCATGGACTCGCGTTCGGTGTACCTGGGCGCCCTTTCAACAACCACCTACGCGCGTCCGACTGACCGGCGTGACGGCCATCACCCCACGTCCCCGAGGCCCACTGTCGGCGCCGACCGACGCATCATGCCCGCCAGGTTGAAAGGGTCCACCGTGATCCCGGAACTGCACCGCCGAGCCGATCAATCATCCCCTGAGATCACGGTCCTGACCGTCGCCGTGCCGTGCAGGGCACGTCCGCCGGGCCGGTCGAGCCAGACCTCACAGGTGACGACGCCGTCGCCCGTGACGTCGGTGACCACGCCTCCCGCCGTCACCCTGTCTCCCGCGAAGACGTTGGCGAGCAACCGGGTGGACAAGTTCATGATCCGGCCCCCGGGGAATGCCTCTCGCAACATGTTGAGCAGGTAGGCGATGTTGACGGGCCCCTGGTTGACGGGCGCTTCGCCGAGGCCGAGCTGCCGTACGGCATCGGCGTCGACATGGATGACGTTGGGATCCCCGAGGATCAGCGCCATGACGTGCATCCGGGTGGCGTCCACCTCGGCTGTCCACACCGGCAAGTGTGTTCCCTTGCGGGTCATGCCTGTGCCGCCTCTCTCCGAGGCAGGACGAAGGTCTCCCTGCAGCGGGCCACGAGCAGGGAATCCGGTGCGTGGACCTCGTACTCGACGGTGACGAGATCGAAGACCCCCAGCGCACGGCCCTTCTTGCGCACGGCTCTCGTCACGCGTCCCGTCACGGCGTACTCCACACCGGTCTCGAAGGGCCGCAGCATGTCCAGGTCGCACTCGCCGAGCATCGGCCCGTCGGCGCCACTGCTTCCGAACAGTCCCAGCAGCCCGCCCACGTCCAGGCCGATGCCGGTTTGCGCGACGACGAAGGACCAGATCGGGTGGGGCTCGGGGGCCGGTCCCGGCGGGGTGGGTGCGCGCACCGCGGAGTCCAGCATGCGGCTGACCACCGGGTCGATCCGGTGGCGCCCCGGCGGCAGCTCGGTACCGACGAGGGCGATGAGCTCCGCCTCGTCGGGCGGGGTCGCGCCGCCCATCAGAACGACCTGGGCAGGCCGAGGCCCTCGGCGATCGTGTTGCGGGCCATCTCGTTGGTGATCGGGCCGATCCGGAAGAGCCGGGCGTCGCGCCAGTATCGCTGCATGTCGGTTTCCGCCGAGTAGCCCATCCCGCCGAGGATCTGGATGCCGAGGTCGGCGGCGTTGACGGCGTGCTCGGAGGCGATCACCTTGGCCATGTTGGCCTCCTGTCCGCACGGCAGGCCCTGGGACTGCAGCCAGGCCGCCTTCTGCACGACGAGTTCGGTCTGCGTCCGCCACATCGCGATGTTGGCGACATGGTGCTGGAGGGCCTGGAACTCGCCGATCTTGTGCCCGAACGCCTCGCGGACCTGCAAGTACGCGAGTGCGTCCTCCAGCACGCCGTCGAGGATGCCGAGACAGAACGACGACAGCATGATCCGCTCGTTGTTCAGGGTCGGCAGCAGCATGTACCAGGCACGGTTGGGCTCGCCGAGCACGAGCTCGTCCGGTACGAAGACGTCGTCGAGGTACACGTCGCATGAGCCCATGGCCCGCATGCCGAGCTTGGGGATCTCGCGGATTGTCACGCCCTCGGTCCTGGCAGGCAACGCGAAGAGCGTGACGCCCTGGTGGCGCTTGGGCGCGTCCTTGTCGGTGAGTGCGAGCAGGAGGATGTTGTCGGCCACGTGCGCCGCCGAGCACCAGGTCTTCTGCCCGTTGAGGATCCAGCCTCCGTCGCCGCGCACGGCGGTGGTACGCATCATGCCGAGCAGGTCGGTGCCGCCGCTCGGCTCGGTGAACCCGATGGACCAGCGGGAGCGGCCGGCCGCGATCTCGGGCAGGAAGCGCTGCTTCTGCTCCTCGCTGCCGTACAGGCCGATCGACTTGCCGCCCGCGAAGGAGGTGATGCCCCAGATCCAGGTCAACCCGGCGAGTGAGCGGGCCAGTCCGCGGGCCAGAGTCATCTGGGTGAGGATGTCGCCGCCCTGGCCGCCGTACTCCTCGGCGATGCCGATGCCGTGGAAGCCGGCGGCGGTCAGCTTGTCCCACAGGGCGAAGGGGTAGTCGTGCTCAGCTTTCTCCAGCTCGCGGGCCCACTCTTTCGGGGCCTCGCTCTCGACCCAGTCGTGCACGAGTTTGGTGAGGTCCCGCTGTTCCTCGGCCAGCTGGAAGTCCATGGTGTTCCTTCCTGGTGACAGCTCTTGGGGGCCTTGAGGGTCTAGAGACCCGGCCGCAGGATCGCCTTGCCGAAGACCTCGCCTCGTTCCAGCCGGGCGAAGGCCTTCGGCGCGTCCGCGAAGGAGTGGATCCCGTCGATGTGCGGACGGATTCCGTGGTGCACGCAGAGCGCCAGCACGGACTCCAGATCGCGGCGGCGCCCCATGGCGCTGCCACGTACGGTGATGTTGTTCAGGGAGAGCCGGGACAGGTCGGCGGCCGGACCCGCCCCGGTGGTCCAGCCGGCGACCACGACGGTGCCGCCCGGACGGACGCTGCGCACCGAGTGGGCCCAGGTGGCTTCACCGACGGTGTCGAGCACGGCGTCCACCCGCTCGGGCAGCCGCTCGCCGGTGGAGAAGGTACGGTCGGCGCCGATCTCGGCGGCCTTCGCACGCTTGGCCTCCGACCGGCCGGTCACCCACATCCGCAGACCGGCCGCCGCGCCCAGTTGGACCGCGGCGGTCGCGACCCCGCCGCCGGCGCCCTGCACCAGCACGGAGTCTCCGGGGCGGACATCGGCACGTTCGAACAGCATGCGATAGGCGGTCAGCCAGGCTGTGGGCAGACAGGCGGCCTCCGCGAAGCTCAACTGCTCGGGTTTGGCGACCAGGTTGGCGGTGGGTACCACTACCTGCTCGGCGAAGGCTCCGCCGAGCGCGTCGGAGAGCGTGCCGCGCCGGGGATCGAGCAGCTCGTCCCCGCCTCCTCGGGAGGCGTCGGCGACGAGGGCGTGAACGACGACAGGTGTGCCGTCGGGTGTGGTCCCGGCCACGTCGCAGCCGAGGACATGCGGATAGGCGGTGGCTGCTCCCGCACCGCGCAGAGTCCACAGGTCGTGGTGGTTGAGAGCGGCCGCGGCCACGGTGACCAGGGTCTGTCCGGAGCCGGGTTCGGGTGTCGGGAGGTCGATGACATCTACGCAACGGACGGGGTCGTCCGCATCGGCAGCGGTAGCGACAACTGCTTTCATGAGTCCGACGCTAGCGTACCTGCCGACCGTTTGGTAGATAATGGTTCACCCGAGCTCGGGGCAGCCGCGCCCAGCCCGGCGGAGGGCCCGGCACAGACAGCGAGGAGGCCGACAGTGCAGGTACGGAACTCGGTTGCCCTGATCACCGGCGGAGCGGGTGGTCTGGGAGCGGGCACGGCCCGGATGATCACCGAGGGCGGCGGTCGGGCGGTCCTTGTGGACCTCCCGACCTCGCCCGGCAAGGAACAGGTCGCGGCCCTCGGTGAGGACAAGGCAGTGTTCGTCCCCACCGACATCACCGACACCGAGCAGGTGGCGTCGGCGGTCGAGGCGGCCCTGGAGCGGTTCGGCCGCATCGACCTGTGCGTCAACGCGGCCGGGATCAGCCCCGGCATCCGCACGGTCGACCGCTCGGGGAGGCTCTTCCCGCTCGACGTCTTCCGTTCCGCCGTGGAGATCAATCTCATCGGGGCGTTCGACGTCTCCCGGCAGGCGGCCCTGGCGATGACCCGCAACGAGCCGGGCACGGACGGCGAGCGCGGACTGATCGTCCAGGTCTCCTCCATCGCCGCGGCCGAGGGACAGGCCGGACAGACCGCCTACACCGCGTCCAAGGCGGGCCTGGCGGCGATGGTGCTGCCGATGGCCCGGGACCTGGCCCCCTCCGGCATCCGAGTCATGGGCGTGATGCCGGGCATCATGGACACACCCATGCTGGCCGGACTGGACGACAAACGGCGCTCGGCCCTGGTCGGCCTGAGCCTGTTCCCCAAGCGCCTCGGCACCCCGGAGGACTTCGCCGTGCTGGTCCGCTCCTTCATGGAGAACACCCTGCTCAACGCGGACGTCGTACGCCTCGACGCCGCCGCGCGGCTGGCGTGACGATGCGCAGGACGCTGCTCACCGAGGGCCACGAGGATTTCCGGACGGCATTCCGCTCGTTCCTGCTCAAGCACGCCGTCCCCCACACCGAGCGCTGGGAGTCGCAGGGCTTCGTCGACCGCGCGTTCTGGAAGGAGGCGGGGGCCGCCGGTTTCCTCTCCTTCGAGGTGCCGCCGGAGTACGGCGGCCTCGGCATCGATGACTTCCGCTACAACGTGGTGATCGCCGAGGAACTGGTGGCGAACGAGGTCGCAGGCGATGGATTCGCCCTGCACAACGACATCGTGACGCCCTATCTGCTGCACTGGTGCAGCCCGCGACAGCAGCGCCGCTGGCTGCCCGGCTGCGTGGCCGGTGACACGGTGACCGCGATCGCGATGACCGAGCCCGGTGCGGGCTCCGACCTGGCCGGGATCAGCACGACCGCCCGGATCGAGGGTGACGAGGTCGTACTCGACGGGGCCAAGACGTTCATCACCAACGGGACCACCGCCGGGCTCGTCCTGGTCCTTGCCCGGAGCGGTGAGGCGGACGGGCGCGGGATGACCCTGGTCGCGGTGGAGGAAGGCACGGCCGGCTTCGAGCAGAGCCGGCCGCTGCACAAGATCGGGCGGCGGGCGCAGGACACCGGAGAGATGTCCTTCACGGAGTGCCGGGTGCCTGCGGCCAACATCGTGGGAGAACCGGGACGCGCGCTCGAACTGGTCAAGCGCAACCTTCCGCGCGAGCGGCTGTCCATCGCCGTGACCGCGGTGGCCGGGGCCCGGCACGCCTTCGAGCTGGCCCTTGCCCACTGCAAGGAGCGGCAGACGTTCGGGCAAGTCCTCGGCAGCCACCAGACGGTGCTGCACCGGCTGGCCGAGATGCACACCGCGATCGAGGTGACGGCCAGTCATGTCGACCGCTGCGTCGAGGCGTTGAACGCCGGGGAACTGACCGCGGAAGAGGCCGCGGCCGCCAAGCTCTGGGCCACCGAAACGCAGTGGTCGGTGACCGACCGGGCCCTGCAGCTCTTCGGTGGCTACGGCTACATGGAGGAGTACCCCATCGCCCGAATCTGGCGCGACGCACGGGTGCAGCGCATCTACGGAGGGACCAGCGAGATCATGGCCGAGATCGTAGGGCGGGGGCTGCTGCGGTGAACAAGCTCGACCTGACCGGGCGGATCGCCCTGGTCACCGGTGGCTCCCGGGGAATAGGCAGAGCCGTCGTGCGCGGGCTCGCCGCCGCGGGCGCGGACGTGGCCCTCTCCTACCGGCGCGAGAAGGATCAGGCCGAGATCCTGCGGGGCGATCTCCTCGCGGCAGGCCGCAGGGCCGCGATCTGCCAGGCGGACCTCGCTGAACCCGGGGCAGCCGCACGGCTGTACCGCGACTGTGTGGAGGAGTTCGGCGTGCCGACCCTGCTGGTGTGCAACGCGGGCAACGCATCGCGTGGCAACTCCGTCATCGAGACCCCCGAGGAGGAGTTCGACCTCTTGTGGCGGGTCCACGTACTGTCCACGCTGGAGCTGCTGCGGGCCGCCGTACCGGCGATGCGGGCGACCGGCGGCGGCTCGGTGGTCCTGGTCTCCAGCACGTACGCGGCCTCGCGCCCCGCGGGCACCGCCCCGTACGTCGCGGCCAAGTCGGCGCTGGAGGGAGTGGCGACCGTGGTCGCCAAGGAGGAGCGTCCGTACGGGATCAGGGTCAACGTCGTCGCCCCGGGCCTGGTGGCCACGGACATGGGCGACCGGCTGGTCCGCTCGGGCGGCGTCCACCACAAGGCGAGCGACCTGGACACCGACGCGCCTTTCGGACGAGTGTGCCGCCCCGAGGACGTGGCGGACGTCGTACTCACCGCCCTGGCCCCGCTCTCCTCCTACGTCACGGGTCACCGCTATGTCGTCGACGGCGGTGACTCCCTGTGACTCTCCACCATGACGAAGTACCCGGGGAGAACGGCACCATAGTCGTCGTCACCCTCGACAATCCCCCGGTCAACACGCTCTCTCGCGAGCTGATGCGTCAGCTCCTCGAGTACGTGGACAAGTGGCACGACGACGAGAACACCGCCGTTGTCGTCCTGGCCTCGGCGGTCCCCCACACCTTCACGGCCGGAGGCGATGTGAGCGAGTTGCTCGCCGCCGCCTCAAGCGCGGAGGATGTCGCCGCCCACACCGAGCTCACCGACATCCTGTTCGGGCGGCTCAGCGCGCTGCCCCAGCCGGTTGTGGCGGCCGTGGACGGGGTTGCCGCAGGCGGTGGGCTCGAACTGCTGCTCTGCTGTGACCTGGTGGTCGCCTCCGACCGCTCCCGATTCGGCACGCCCGAGGTCACCCTCGGCTTGATCCCCGGCGCCGGCGGCACACAACGGCTGCCCCGTCGGGTCGGTCCAGGACCAGCACTCGACCTGCTGCTCACCGGGCGCCTCGTCGACGCCGACCACGCTCAGGCGATCGGACTGGTGAACGAGATCACCGCGCCGGAAGAGACCAGAAACCGTGCACTCCGCCTGGCCGATCGCATGGCTCGCCTGCCCCGTAGCGCAGTGCGGGCCGCGAAGACCGCGGCTCGGGCGGCGACCCACCTGCCGCTGCCCGACGGACTGGCCCGCGAGCGGGAACTGTTCACCGGCCTGCTCCTTGAGAGCACCGCGCGGGACCGGCTGGCAGGCTTCGTCAGGGGCGAGCGACTGTGATCCGCCAACTTCGCCGCAGCGGAACGAGGTCGTCGCCGTAGAGGTCCTGAGCGGTATCACGCGAGTCGACATCAGGGCGGTGCCGCGGGATGCGGACCGGTCCTTCATGAGCTATGCCGACTACGTGACGGGATCTGCGCAGCGCAACTCCCCCGGCAATGACACCGGGCATTCGGCAAGCTGGGATTGCAAGGTCGGCCGCGTCACCGAGATCGCGAGCGGCATTGTCGTCCTTGAGCTGGAGGAGCGCAGTGACGTCGCGGGGCATCCGATCGTCTTCGACTCACTGTCCACATTCACCCTCGACGCCGCCCGTAAGATCGAACGGATCGACATCTACATGAAGATGGACAACGAAATGATCCGGATCTTTGCCGGCTTTCCCTCCCTGACCGCCCAGCCCGCTGACTGACGCTGTGCATCACCCGTCTTTGCGGTGCCTCACCAGCAAGTCCCGACCCACGCGGATGGGGCACCGCATTACGGACATAGGCTGATCGGCTCCTCCGGCGGCCGGCGCCCTCACGGCCGAGGCGCACTCTCCCTGGCCGCCATCGAAAGGGCCGCGCGCTTCAGGCACCGTACAGCCGCACCCCGGCGCATCTCCCGCCGGAACAGACTTTTCCGGACACCGGAGAATTCACAAACTCATGAGCGCCGAGACAGCAGACAGTTTCGCGCTCCGACAACCACTCGCGACCAGCGCAAGAAGACGATCAGCGAACCGGCTTCATTGCCGCACAGTCGCCTCCGTGCTCTGTGACACAGCGGTTGTGCGAGGCAGGCGCGCCGCGGCCCTCGGTCGTCGCGTGTTCCACGACACTCCGTCAGCTTCCTGATACAGGCTCAAGATGATGGAAGTCGCGCCGGTAATACAGGGTAGGGGTGCTGTCACCGAGACGGACGTCGTCGACTTGGCCGAGAAGGATCGTGTGGTCGCCGGCCGGATGAATGGCATAGGTGCTGCATTCGAGGGTGACCGCTGCGCCGTTGAGTGTGGGAAGGCCGTACTCATTGGGGGCGAAGCCGGCCTGCGCGAATTTATCGGTACCGCGTGTGGCGAAACGCATGGCAAGATCGGTGTGCTCGTCTGTGATGACGTGGACCAGCCAGCGGGCGGCGCTGGTGAAAGCGGGGTGGCATTCGGCGCTGGCCGCCAAGCACACCAGGACCAGCGGAGGTTCCATCGAAACTGAGCAGAACGAGGTCGCGGTGAAACCTCGCCACTTTCCGGAACCATCGGTGGTGGTGACGATGGTGACGCCGGAAGGGAAGGAGGCCATGGCCTCTCGGAAACGGCCTGCATCGGTGCTGAGGGTGTCTGTCATGGGCGTTCACTCCCGCCGCGTACGTGGTTGGGCCTCGTGCATGGGGTGCGCGGGCAAGCGATGTCCTCTGTGAGTGTTGGCCGGCACGACCGGGTGGCCGGCGCTGCGATGCCGCTCCCCGGTGACGGGGAGTGGGCAGGGCACGATTCGGATCGCGCCCGGCATCCGTACGTGGGTCCGCCGTCGCTCTCGGTGTGACTGGAAGGTGAGCTCGGTTTCCGGTGGATCGCTTGTTGAGCGCGTCGACGGCCCGGCCCGTGCCACCGGACGTACCGGTGGCACGGGCGGTTCTCCCATCAGGTATCTGACGCTTTCAGATCAGACAACCGATGTGCGCCTTGGTGAACGGCGGTTCGAGCGGGGCTCCGAAAAGGGTGGTGGCGTACATGCCCGCGTAGTTCTCATAGATCGCCTGCGGCTGGTTACGCATGCCCATCAGGGCGCGCAGATAGTGCTGGAACAACTTGTCGCTGCCCAGGACAGCACCACCGCCGATCTCGAACACCTTGTTGATCGCACCGAGGCACTGGCCGACGGTGTAGGACGCCTCGTAACGGGCCTGGATGCGCCTCTCATTGGAGATCGGCACACCCGCGACGACGTCGGCGTAGATGGCGTCCCAGGTGCGCGGGATGCGCTCACGCGCATCCTTGACCAAAGTCACGGCCTCTGCCAGTCGCAGATGAAGGGCCGGGTTCTGCGCGGCCGCCGTACCGAGAATGGCTGACACCCGGTGCTTGTTCTCGTCGATGAAGGCGTCAAGCGCTCCGACGGCGGCGCCGATCGCGGGGGACGCGATGTTGTAGGCCCACATCGTCAGCCAGGGAAGTTCAAAGATCGGGCCGGTGTTGACGGCCTTGCCCGGCTCGGTGTGGTTGTAGGCATCCTCGATTGTCTGCGTCCGGTACTCCGGGACGATGGCATCGACCGTGACTTCCTTGCTGCCGGATCCCTGGAGCCCCGCGACCCGCCAGCTGTCCTGGTCGATCTCGTAATCGGTCGCCGGCACGAGGAACACCCGGAACTCGGGGCCGTCGCCCTCGTCCGGGATGCTGCCCCCGAGGAGGATCCACTGGGCGTGGTCGACTCCGCTGAGGAACTTCCATCGCCCGGTGAGACGGTAGCCGTCGCCGACGCGCTCCACCTTGCCGGTGGGGGCGAGGGACGAAGCCGCGCGGGCGTCAGGGTTCTCACCCCAGACATCCTGCTGGGCCTGCTGGGTGAACAGGCCGAGGTACCAGGCGTGCCCGCCCAGGAGTGAGCCGACCCAACTGCTGGCCGGACAGGCCGAGCCGAGCCGGACGAGCGCCTCCTCCCAGGTTGTCGGGTCGACTTCGAGCCCGCCCCACTGCCGCGGCTGCACCGCGCGGAAGACCCCCGCGTCCGTCATCGCCCGGATGTTCTCGTCGGGAACGCGCCGCAGTTCGTCCGCCTTGAGGGTGTTCTCCCTCAGCAGCGGCAGGATGCTGTCGATCCGCTCCAGGTAGCGGGCGGAGACTTCGGAAGACATGGGTGCGTCGGCGGTTCGGGGCGACGGGACGGTATCAGCCTCGGTGGTTCGTGACATGGGTCACCTCTCTCAGGCGCTTCCTTGGATACTTAGGCTTGCCTCACCTAATTAGTACGCTACAGTTTCGTACTATGCAATCCAAGGTACGCATCAGAGAACGCGAGCGCCACATCCTCACGACGGCTGTCCAACTGCTCAGCGAAGTGGGGTTCGACCGACTGACGTTCGACGCCTTGGCCTCCCGGGCCAGCGTCTCCAAGACGACTCTCTATCGACGCTGGCCGAGCAAGCACGAACTGGTCGTCGACGCCGTACGCCGCCGGGTGGGCTTCTCCTTCACCGTGCCGGACCAGGAGAGCTTCCGCGCCGACGTGCTGCAGGCCCTGAAGCTGGTCAACGGATGGCTGCAGCGGGACTCCGCGATGCTACGCACCCTGGTGGACGCCGGCCGTCGTGACACGAACCTGCGCGAAGCCACCGAACGACAGCTCGCCCACCCCCTCGACGGCATGTGGGAAGAGATCATCGACAGAGCCCAGGGCCGCGAGGAACTACGTCCCGATGTGGACTTCTCCTGGCTCAGCGAGCTGGCGCAGGGCGTGCTGATCAATCGGATTCTCGTGGCGGACGTCTCCGTCACGGACGCGTTCCTGGAACGCCTGACGGACGAAGTCCTCCTCCCCGCCTTCGCGCGCCCGTCCTGACCGCCCCACCGGAGAGTTCGACATGCCCAGACACAAGTCGCCGACGCAGCGGAGGATGCTCCGCGCGACGGTCTCCCGCACCGAACGCACCAGCCCCAACTTCATCACCGTCACCATCCAGGGTCCCGACCTGGCGGACTTCACCCCCATGGGCTTCGACCAGGCCGTTCGGCTGTTCTTCCGCCGCGAGGGCCAACCGGAACTCGCCATGCCGACCGCTTCGCACAACGGCTGGCTGGCCCAATTCCTGCTGATGCGGCCGGCCGTCCGCCCCTGGGTTCGCCTCTACACAGTGCGCGCGTTCCGTGCCGAGGAATGCGAGATGGACATCGAGTTCGTGCTGCACGGCGACCACGCCGACGCGGGCCCCGCCTCGGCGTTCGCCTCCAACGCCCGCCCTGGGGACCCGGTGGGGCTGTTCCCCGAAGGAATCGGGTACCTTCCCACGCCGGCCGCCAAGTCGCACTTGCTGGTCGGTGACGAGAGCGCCGTACCCGCCCTTCTCTCCATCCTGGAACAGTCTCCCGCGGACCTCACCGGAGACGCCTACCTGGAGGTGCCAACGGGCAAGGACATCCGACCGGTCTCGGCACCGGCTGGAATCACCGTCCACTGGCTGCCCCGCGAGGACTCCACCTCCGTACCGGGACAGCTGGCCCTCCAGACCGTCACGTCCTCCTGGAATCTCCCCCCGGACGCACGCATCTACTGTTGGGTCGCGGGAGAGAGCGGCCTCCCCACGGGCCTGCGACGGCACCTGGTCAAGGAAAGGGGCGTTCCGAAGTCCGACGTCTCCTTCCTCGGCTACTGGAGACACGGCAAGAGCAGCCCCGGCTGAGAGGTGAACGACGTTCGACTGCTTGCCGCCGGTCGGTTTTCGGCACGCCACGGGCTCACCCGCCGACGTGTCGAAACCGGGCCGGATCCGCAGTGGGTGGCTACGCGGCAGAATGCCGCGCGCAAGTACCGCGTGAGATCCAACGGCATGATCTTCGGATGAGGTCCTGAGCCACCATCATTTTCCGTGTGGTCTACCGGATGTGAGCCTGCGGACCAGTCCGGCCCGGTCCGTGACCGCCTCGATCAGCCGCACGGAGGCGCGGCGCCCCCCTCCTCCGTCGACCCGGTGTTCCGCGACGCCAGTGCAGTAGAGGGAAGCCGGTGTGCCGCGACGCTCGTCCAGCTCTGGCAGGCCGCCGTCGTACACGCCGTCCACGCGCACCGCGAAGGGCACCAGGGCGCCGGCCGAGAAGGCGTCCAGAACCGTATGCCGGGCATCCGTGAGTACGGGACGTGCGAGGGCGGCGGCACCGAGTGATCCGTCATCGAGCCGGTCGATCGGGGCTCGGTCGAGGCCGCCTGCCCGCAGCCAATCCAGAACGGATTCCAACGCCGCGGGGTTCTCCGGTTCGATCGGGGTACTCCACGGGTCATGCCCGGGCGCGCCCACGGGATCCGGGACACCGTCGGTCAACTGCCGTCGTCTGGCGAAGTAGTCCTGCTCGACGCGGCAGTCGAGGAGTCGTGTGCCGTCCCAGCGGTAGAGGCTGACGCCCCGCCACGCGGCGAGCCGCCCGCCATGTCGTCGTGAGGCTCCGTGCTCGGTGAAGACCAGAGCGAGCCGTTCGCCGTTGGTGACAAGTCGGTGGACCGTGAATCCCAGGCCCGGGAACTGGTCGAACTGCCGCTGCGTGGCGGCACGGTACGCCGTGTCGCGGCCGTGGATCTCGTGTTCGCCCATCCGCAGCACATAGTCGTCCACCATCAGGGAGGCCAGCTGGGAGAAGTCGTGGGAGGCCGTGTACGCGAAGGCGTAACGGCGCATCAGGGCCTGGAACGCCATGAGGTCATCCGCGGAGTCCGAAGGCGCCGTATCCATGGGGCACATGAGCAGCTACCATACGTTTGTTTGGTAGTCGGCTCAAGACATCCGGGCAGCCCACCGAGAACGTGACGTCCAGGGAGCCTTCAGGCCTCGACCGACCTGCGGCATGTGCGCGCGATCTCGTCGGCGATCTCTTCCGGCGCCAGGTCTCCCTCGGGCCTGTACCACCGGTAGACCCAGTTCGCCGACCCAAGGATCACCAAGGCGCCCATGCGCGGATCGACGTCGGCACGAATCGTGCCGTCCTCCTGCCCTTCGACGACAAGCCCCTCAAGCCGGGCGATGAACCCATGCACGGGAAGCTCGGCCCGGCGTTCCGGGCTCAGCTGATCAGCCTCGTGAAGGTACACGGTGGTCTCGGTGAGGTGCTCGATGAGGAAGACCACGTGCTCGCGCACCAGTGCCTCCAGCCGCTCGACGGCCGGACCATCGACGGGGACACGCTCGGAGAGACGCTCCTCCGCCAGCACCAGCACCGCCTGGATGACCTCGAAGAGCAGGTCTTCCTTGGTGCGGATGTAGTAGTAGAGGCTGCCCTTGAGCATGCCGAGGTCATTGGCGATGCCCTGCAGGGTCGTCGCGGAGTAACCCTTGCTCGCGAAGGTCTTCGCGGCGACCTGCAGCAGCTCGGCCCACCGCTCGTCCCCGGACTTCCGAGTGGCCTCCGCACGTCGGGACCGACCCTTCCCCGCCGTGCGCCTGGCGCCACTCGCACGCGTTCCACCGATCACTTCGGGCACCTTACACGATCGCTGTTGACGGACTCCGGCTCATGACGCAGGCTAGTCTACCAACCGATCGTTTGACAGATGGGCTTCCCTATGACGATCCATGTCGCTCCCGGCTTGGGAGACCCGGACCTGCGCGGCGAGCCCGCGAGCCGGGATCCCTACGCCGTCTACGACGCCCTACGGGAACGCGGTCCGGTCGTCCTGAGCTCCGTCCACCGTGCGTGGCTGATCACCGCGCACGCCGCAGTCGCCGGCGCTCACACCCGTCCCGAACTGTCGTCGGACCGCATCGGGCCGATGATCGACGGCGGTCGGGTAAGCCTGACCCAGGAGTCGCTCAGGGTGTTGTCCCTGATGCGGGACTGGATGGTCGTAACCGACCCGCCCGCCCACACCCGACTGCGCCGGGTCGCCGCGGCAGCCTTCAAGCGCCAGCGAATCGCTCTGATGACCGACCTGATCCGGGACCGCGTCGACGAGTTGCTCGACGCCTTCGTCCGATCCGGGGAAACGGACCTCATCGAGCATGTGGCGCACCCCCTGCCGGCTTCCCTGATCGCGGATCTGCTCGGCGCCCCCCGGGAGGACCGCGACAGGTTCCGTCTCTGGTCCGACGACCTGGCCCTGGTGGCATTCGGTGCGGGCGGTGAGGCACAGGAGGAGCGGCACGTACGGGCGCTGTCCGGGCTGGAGAACATGTTCGGCTACTTCCGAGAACTGCTGGAGCGCGCCCGTTCAGCCGCCGACGACACGATCCTTTCCGTGCTCGCCGTCCCGCAGCCCGACGGCACACGACTCACCGATGACGAGATCCTGTCCATGAGTGCCCTGCTCCTGTTCGCCGGCCACGAGACGACGATCAACTCCATCTCCAACGGCGTCCTGGCCCTGCTGCGCCACCCGGACCAGCTCCAACAGCTCAAGGCTGACCGGTCGTTGATGCCGGGCGCGGTGGAGGAGATGCTGCGCTACGACGGGCCGGTCAAGCTCGTGGTTCGATGGGTGACCCGGGATCTGGAACTCGGCGGCGAGGTGCTGCGCGCGGGGGACCGCGCCTACCTCGTGAACTCGGCGGCGAACCGGGACCCTTCGGTGTTCGACTTCCCGGACTCCTTCGACATCCGTCGCTCCCCCAACCCCCACCTCGCCTTCGGCCGGGGCGTGCACGCCTGCATCGGGGCCCAACTGGCCCGGATCGAGATGCGGGTCGCCATCGAGCGGATCCTGGACCGGCTTCCGGGGCTGCGCCTGGCCGGGGAACCGCAATGGCTGCCGAGCCTCGCGTCCCGGGCGATGCGCGAACTGCGGGTGACGCACGATGCCCGCTGAGCGCACCGCCACGTCCGGCACCGAGGCCCCGGCAGGCATCCGGGTCGTCGCCCGGCCAGACACCTGCGAGGGCAACGCCCTGTGCATGTTGGCCCTGCCCGACCGCTTCGTCCTCGACGAGCGGTCCCGAGTCGTCGTCGAAGTCGCCGAGGTGGACGAAGCGGACTACGACGATGTCGCGGCAGCGGTGCGGAACTGCCCCACCGGCTCGCTGCGGATGGAGTTCTGATGGCCCGGTTCGCACCCGCCCCGCGGGCCACCGGCCGGGCCCGGAAGAAGGGAAGAGATGACGATCCATGAGACATCCCTGAGGAACGGGAGCGACCTTCAAGACCGGTTCCGTGAGGTGATGGCAGGAGTCGCCACGCCTGTCTCGGTGGTCACCACCCTGAGTGACGGCCGTCCGCACGGCACCACGGTCAGCGCCTTCACGTCGTTGTCGATGGCACCGCCGATGGTGCTCGTCTCCCTCGACCGCGGTTCGGACCTGCTCACGCTGGTCCGGCGTTCCGGCCGGTTCGGCCTGAACGTCCTGGGGACCCACCAGACCGCACTCGCCCTGGCGTTCGCCAAGAAGGGTACCGACAAGTTCGCCGGCGTGATCTGGAACGACGAGGACGGGCTGCCCCGTCTACCAGATGCGCTCGGCTGGCTCTCCTGCGATGTGACAGACCTCGTCGACGGCGGCGACCACGTCGTCGTGCTCGGCGCGGTCCACGCCGCCGAAACCAGCGCGGGCAGGCCCCTGACCTACCACGCGCGGGTGTTCGGCACCCACGCGGCGCTCGAACAGGTCTGATCGACCGGCCCCCGGCGTCCGCCGGGCAGCCTCACAGCGGGACACTGGTGACCGGCGTCTGCCGGGCACTCCCCGCGCACACGCCCCGAGCCCCTCCGTCCCTTCCCTCGCCCGGCACGGCGTCGGCGTGTCCGCCAGGCACGAGATCGGCACCGACGTCGGACTCACCAGCCGGAAGACTGCTCCTCGCCAGAACCACCGACATCACCTGAGACGCGGTCGCGAACGACGCGTGAGCACCGGCCCACCACCTGGACTTTCTTCCAGCCTGTCAATCCCTCCTGGAGTCCCCTGATGCGAGACGCAGTCATCGTCGAGGCAGTACGCACCCCTGTCGGAAAGCGCGGCGGCGGGCTGGCCGGTGTGCACGCCGTGGACCTGTCGGCGCACGTCCTCGGCGCCCTCGCCGAGCGCGCCGGAATCGACCCCGTCGTCGTGGACGACGTGTTCTGGGGGTGCGTCAGCCAGACCGGCGAGCAGACCTTCAACATAGGCCGCAACGCCGTCCTCGCGGCGGGCTGGCCGGAGTCGGTCCCGGGCACGACCGTCGACCGCCAGTGCGGCTCTTCCCAGCAGGCGGTCGCGTTCGCGGCGGCGGCGGTGATCAGCGGGCAGGCCGACGTCATCGTGGCCGGTGGAGTGGAGTCCATGAGCCGGGTGCCGATGGGCTCGGCCAACGGCGACGGCTCGGCCGGGCAGCCGCTCGGACCACGGTTCCTGGCACGTTACGGGGCGTACCCGGATCAGGGCCTGGGTGCGGAGATGATCGCGGAACGCTGGGGTCTCTCGCGGACCCAGCTCGACGAGTTCTCCCTCGGCTCGCATGAGAAGGCCGCGAAGGCCCAGGCCGCCGGGGCGTTCGAGGCGGAGATCACGCCGGTACCGGTCGGTGACGGACGGGTTGTCAGCGCCGACGAAGGCATCCGGCCGGGGGGCACGTTGGAGGTGCTCGGCGGCCTCAAAACGCCGTTCAAGACAGACGGAGTCATCAGCGCGGGCAACGCCAGCCAGATTTCCGACGGTGCGGCGGCCCTCCTGGTGACGACCTCGGAGAAGGCACGTGAGCTGGGGCTGCGCCCGATCGTCCGGATCCACACCACCGTCATGGCCGCCACCGATCCCCTCATCATGCTGACCGCCCCGATGCCCGCCACCGAGAAGGTGCTGCGCCGCGCCGGCCTGGCTCTGGACGACATCGGAATCTACGAGGTCAACGAGGCGTTCGCGCCAGTCCCCCTCGCCTGGCTGCACGACTTGGACGCGGACCCCGACCGGCTCAACCCCTTGGGCGGGGCGATCGCCCTGGGCCATCCGCTGGGCGGCTCCGGTGCCCGCATCATGACCACCCTGGTGCACCACATGCGGGCCACCGGCACGCGCTTCGGACTGCAGACCATGTGCGAGGGCGGCGGCATGGCCAACGCCACCGTCCTGGAGCTGCTCGATGTCTGAGCCGGGTGGGCGCATCTATCTACCGGTTGTTTGGTAAACCCGATATCGTCATGCCGTACGAGAGGACTCACGCCATGGAAAACGACAAGCCCCTGCCCCACGTCGACGTCGACTCGCTGACGTACCTCACACCGCGGCAGAAGAAGAACCTGCAGAGCTGGATAGATCTGCAGGAAGTCCTCAACGCCGGTGAGTTCGACGAGAAGATGGACGCCTTCTTCCACCCGGACATGACCTACGGAAACCCCTCACGCCCGGACCTGGGCAGCTACCGGGAGTGGAAGGAATCCCCCCGTCAGCTGTACAGGGTGTTCCCGCCTTCGCGCTACCGCGTGGTCGACGCCGTCGGCAAGGGCGACGACGAGATCTGGGTCTACTGCGAGCACATGGGCGAACACGTCGGCGGCCGATACATGGGGGTCGAACCGACGGGCAACCCGATCAAGGTCGAGTGGTTCTCCGTGGTCACCTTCAAGGACGGCCTGATCTACCGGATCTTCAGCATCGCCGACGTCCTGACCATGCTGATACAGGTCGGTGTGGTGGAGCCGTCGGCCCTGCCCGTCGACCCCTACAAGTAGCCGGTCTCCACCGTCGGCCGACCTTTCCGGTCGGTTGCTGGTGGCAAGTGAATCTCCTGAAGTTCTTCGGCGACTCTTCGACGGCGAGGCGAAAACCGATGACCACTTATGTCCTGCTGCACGGCGGTGGAATGGGCGGATGGGTGTGGCGCCATGTGGCAGCCCCGTTGCGCACGGCCGGCCATGAGGTGCTGACTCCGACGTTCACCGGCTTCGGTGAGCGGGTGCATCTGCTGTCCAAGGACCACGGGCACGACGTGAACGTCCAGGACGTGATCGGCGTCCTGCGGTACGAGGATGTCAGGGACGCCGTCCTCGTCGGACACAGCTACGCCGGGTCCGTGATCCCGGGCGTGGTGGCACAGGAGGGCGACCGCGTCCGGCACATCGTGTACCTGGACGCGATGATGAGCCGCTCCGGTGAGAGTGTCTTCGAGACGATGGGCTACGCGACCCGCGACGAGCTGCCCGGCATTCGCGCGGCGATCCAGGCCGGGCAGGCGGGGCCGGGGACAGGCGTTCACCTGCAGGAGCGTCAGAGGCTGACGGCCGCCCCGTTCGACATGCCGACGGAGCGTCAGGAATGGCTGCTCGATCACCTCTCCGACATGCCCATGCGGGTGGTCACCGACCCCGTCGCCGTCGGTGTCGAGACCCTGCCGCATACGACGGACTACATCGTGGCGAAGAACGACCCGACCATGGCCACCTCCCAGGAACGGGCGGTCGAACTCGGCTGGCAGGTGCACGAGTGGAAGGCCGATCACGGCTTCATCATCGGCCGTGCCGGGGAGTTGGCCGACTTCCTGCTCAGCCATGGGTGATCCGGGGAAGGAGAGGGCGGCCGAGCTGTTCTCCGTCGTCGGGCGGACCGCCCTGGTCACAGGTGCCACGTCCGGCATCGGGGCGATGGCCGCGGCCGCCCTGGCCGAGGCCGGTGCCGTCGTGCACATCGTGGCGCGCAACGCCGCCGACTGCGAGGAGACCGCCTCGAAACTCCCCGGTGCGGTCGCACTGCCCGCGGACCTGTCGACGCGGCACGGCATCGCCGCGTTGGCCGACCGCGTGCCCGGTCCCCTCCACATCCTGGTCAACAACGCCGGGACGCTGCGGGAGAACCCGCTCGGCTCCTTCACGGAGGCCGACTGGGACGATGTCATGGACCTCAATCTGAAGGCGCCGTTCTTCCTGACCCAGGATCTGCTGCCGGCACTGCGGGCCGGCGCCTGCCCACCCGCACCGGCCACGGTGATCCACGTCGGTTCCGTCGGCGGGCTGCGCGTCGGTCCCCGGCAGACGTACTCGTACGCCGCTTCCAAGGCCGGGCTGCACCAGCTGACCAAGTCGATGGCACGGTGGCTGGCCGCCGAGCACATCACGGTGAACGCGATCGCCCCGGGGCTCTTCCCCAGCCGGATGACACCGGGCGATGGCGAGCAAGTGCTGGCGGCGGTCAGCGCGTCGGTCCCCCAGGGCCGGACCGGGCGGGCCGAGGACATCGGCGGCGTTGTCCGCTTCCTCGCCTCGTCCGCCGCCGCTTACATCACCGGCGCTGTCATCCCGATCGACGGCGGTCTGAGCCTGTAGGCCGCCGACGCGACCACACGGCGGGCGTGCCGGACGACAGGGAACGTACGGAGAAGACAAGGAACAAGGGAGATCATCACTGTGGCTCCTGGAGCTGTTGACCCCAGCGACGGCGTACTGTGGCGGCCGACCGAGTCGTCGATCACGGCCAGCCGGCTCGGAGCGTTCGCCCACTGGGTGGCTGAGCGGCGCGGTATCGCCTTCGGCTCGCCCCTCGACTACGACACCCTCTGGCGCTGGTCGGTCGAGTCGCCCGGCCAGTTCTGGGGCGACCTGGCTTCGTGGACGGGTGTGCTGCCCGGTGTACCCGACGAGGAAGTACTGACCAGGTCGACCATGCCCGGGGCGACTTGGTTTCCCGGCCGTACGGTGAACTACGCGGAGCAGGTGCTGCGTCCCGCCGTCGACGGGAGGGTGGATCCGGACCACCCCGCGTTGATCGCCGTGGCCGAACAGTCCGAGCGGGTCGAGATCTCCTGGCGCACGCTGCGACAAGAGGTGGGTGCGCTGGCCGCGACCCTGCGGCGGTTCGGAGTGCGTCGCGGTGACCGGGTCGCCGGCTACCTGCCGAACGTACCCGAGGCCGTCGTGGCCCTGCTCGCCACGGCAGCCGTCGGAGCGGTCTGGTCCGGCTGCGCGCCCGAATTCGGGACCCGCTCCGTCCTCGACCGATTCGCCCAGATCGAGCCGGTGGTCCTGATCACGACCGACGGGTATCGCTTCAACGGACGCGAGTACGACCGGCGTCAGGCCGTAGGGGAGCTGCGGGCCGCGCTGCCCACGGTCCGCACCACGGTCCATGTGCCGTGTCTGCGTCCGGACGAACTCCCCGAAGGAGCGCTCGCCTGGGCCGACGCCGTCGCGCATCCGCAGGAGCCGGTCTTCGAGAGCGTCCCCTTCGACGCCCCCTTGTGGATCGTGTACTCCTCGGGCACCACCGGTCGTCCCAAGGGCATCGTCCACGGTCATGGCGGCATCGTGCTGGAGCAGTTGAAGAGCGCCCAGCTGCATCAGGACGTCCACCCGGGTGACCGCTACTACTGGTACGCCTCGACCGCTTGGATCATGTGGAACATCGCCACCTCCGCCTTGCTGTCCGGCGCCACCGTCGTCGTGCACGACGGCGCACCGGCGTTCCCGAACCTGGACGCGCAGTTCCAGACGGCCGCGGACACCGGCGTCACCCACCTGGGCACCAGCGCGGGATACCTCACCGCGTGTGAGAAAGCCGGCCTCCGCCCCGGCGAGAAGCACGACCTGGCGCAGTTGCGCGCCGTCGGATCCACTGGCTCGCCCCTGCCTGAATCGACGTTCCGGTGGGTGTACGACGCGGTACGGCCGGACATCTTCCTGGCCTCCATGTCCGGGGGCACGGACGTGGCCACCGGCTTTCTCGGGGGGACGTCGCTCCTGCCGGTGATCGCCGGTGAGCTGCAGCGCCCCATGCTGGGCGTCGCGGCAGCCGCCTGGGGCAAGGACGGTCCCGTCGCACAGGGCGAGCGCGGTGAACTCGTCATCACCCAACCGATGCCGTCCATGCCGCTGTACTTCTGGAACGACCCCGCACGTATCCGTTACCGCGAGGCCTACTTCATGATGTGGCCCGGTGTCTGGCGGCACGGGGACTGGATCGAGACCACGGACAGCGGCGGGGTCATCGTCACCGGGCGCTCGGACGCCACCCTCAACCGCGGCGGCGTACGCATCGGCACCGCGGACATCTACGCCGTCGTCGAGCGGCTGCCCGAAATCGCCGACAGTCTGGTCCTGGGCGTCGAGCAGCCCGACGGCGGCTACTGGATGCCGCTGTTCGTGCGGCTCAAAGACGGACAGGAGTTCACACCGGGGCTGGTCGATCGGATCAGACAGGCCATCCGAACCGAGGCCAGCCCCCGGCACGTTCCCGACGAGATCCTCGCGGTGCCGGGCATACCGCGCACCCGGACCGGAAAGCGGCTCGAAGTCCCGCTCAAACGGCTCTTCATGGGCGTCGCCCCTGGCTCTGCCGTCAACCTCGCCACCGTCGACGATCCCGAGCTCATCACGCATTATGCCGCGCTTGCCCGCAGGCGCGGCCGGGTCGGCGCCTGACCTCTCTCCCTCCGTATCGAGCCCCACTCATGTCGATCCCGTGAAAGCGAAACCCGCCATGCATCGCATTCTGGTCGTCAACAGCTCCACCCGACAGGGACGGTTCAGTGACGGAATAGCCACCTGGGCCGTTCAGCGGCTGAAGGAGCGCGGCGACTTCATCGTCGACCTGCTGGACCTGCGCGACCACCCGCTGCCCTTCTTCGACGACACTCCCCCGGTCTACCACCCGCGCGAGTACGCCGACGAGGGCGTCGCGCGGCTCGCCCGGCAGATCGACGCCGCCGACGGCTACGTCTTCCTGGTCGCCGAGTACAACCACGGGTACACCGCCGTACTCAAGAACGCGCTCGACCACACCTTCGTCGAGTGGCGGCGCAAGCCGGTGGCGTTCATCGGATGGGGCAATGTGGGCGGAGCCCGTGCGATCGAGCAACTTCGCGAAGTCGCGGTCGAGTTCGAGATGGCGCCGCTGCGCCATGCCGTACACGTCCTGCCCGACGTCATGCGGGCTGCCCGTGAGCGGGGCGGTCAGGCCGACAGCGCGCTGCTCGCCCCTTTGGAACCGCGGCTTGATCTCCTCGCGGACGATCTCGCCTGGTGGACGGAGGCGCTGGCCACCGCGCGTTCCGCGGAAGTCCGCTGAGCCGCACCCGCGAGAGCCGAAGGAAACCGGTCGTCAGCGCGAGGTGACACGCGGCTGCGGCTTTCTCGCTTCTTCCACGGCGCCCGAGAGCCCCGAAGGACCGCCGCCGGAGCGGCCGTACTCCCTCCCGTCCACCGCCCTCACCGAGGAGTCCCTCATGGCCACTGCCCCTTCGGGCCCGCTCGCCGGGCTGCGCGTCCTTGAACTCGGGGGCATCGGCCCTGGTCCGTTCTGCGGGATGATTCTCGCCGACCTCGGAGCGGAGGTCGTCCGCGTCGACCGGACGGCCGAAGCGGGGCGCCCTGCGTTCAACCCGGTCCTGCAACGAGGACGCCTGTCGGTCACTCTGGACCTGAAGGTCCCGGCGGGGGCGGCCACCGCCCTTCGACTGGTCGACACCGCCGACGCGCTCATCGAGGGGTTCCGCCCGGGTGTCGCCGAGCGGCTCGGCCTGGGCCCGGACGAGTGCCTGGCCCGCAATCCGAGGCTGGTCTACGGCCGTATGACCGGCTGGGGACAGCACGGTCCCCTCGCGCAGGCACCCGGACATGACATCAACTACATAGCACTGTCCGGGGCGTTGCACGCCATCGGCCCCGCTGAGGGAGATCCCGCCGTGCCACTGAACCTGATCGGCGACATGGGGGGTGGCGGTCTGCTGCTCGCCCTGGGGATAGCCGCCGGGCTGGTGCACGCCCGCACCTCCGGCCACGGCCAGGTCGTCGACGCCGCCATGGTCGACGGCAGTGCGCTCCAACTCTCCCTGGTCCAGGGCATGATGGCGCAGGGACAATGGACGGACCGGCGAGGAGCCAACCTCCTCGACGGTACTGCGCCCTTCTACCGCACCTACCGCTGCGCCGACGGCTCGCACATGGCCGTGGGCTGCATCGAGCCACAGTTCTTCGCGGAGTTCCTCGACGCCCTCGGCCTGAGCGCCGACCCGCTCTTCGCCAAACAGTCCGACACGTCCGCGTGGCCCGGCATGACCGATCGGCTGACGGAGATCTTCGCCCGGCGTACCCGATCCGAGTGGACGGAGGTCTTCGCCGGCCGTGATGCCTGCACGACGCCGGTCCTCGACTTCGCCGAGGCCGCCGCCCACCCGCACAACGTTGCCCGCGGCACCTACACCACTCAGGGCGGATCTCCCGTTCCCTCCCCGGCGCCACGGTTCCTGGGTACGCCCTCGGCCACGGCCGGTCCGGCACCCCACAACGGTGCCCACACCGACGAGGTTCTCAGGGCCGCTGGTCTCAGTTCCGATGAACTCACCGCTCTTCGCAGCCAGGGCATTATCGCCTGACCCGCGTCAGGCATGCGGCGAGGCCAACCGCACCCTCATCCACCGACAGGGCGAGCCCAGCCGAGGAACTCGCCACCTCGACGCACGGGAGTGCAGCATGAAGGCTTGGCAGTACGTGTCACCCGGCATGCCCCTCACCGAGGTCGATCTGCCCGACCCGGTCGCGGGCCCCGGCCAGGTCGTCATCGATGTGAAGGCGGCGGGCCTGTGCCAGACCGACGTCTCCTTCCTGGACGGGCACGTTCCTGGCATGCCGGTCCGGCTGCCGATGGTGCTCGGGCATGAGGTTGCGGGCGTCATCAGTTCCCGGGGCGAGGGCGTCACGGAATTCGAGGTCGGGGAACGAGTCGTCCTCGCCCCGATCGGGGACCCGTTCGGCGGGCCAGGAGTCGGACGTGACGGCGGATACGCCGAACAGACGGTCGGCCTCGTCCCCGAACTCGTACGGATCCCGGAGGGCGTCTCGTACGCCCAGGCCGCGACCGCGACCGACGCGGGCTGCACCGCGTACCACGCCGTCAAGGTCCTCGGCGGGATCGAGGCCGGTACGCGACTCGGTGTGATCGGCCTCGGCGGGGTCGGCCAGTTCGCCGCTCGCATCGGGGTACTGCAAGGCGCCGAGGTCTACGTCGCCGACATCCGCGAGGAACAAGGGGCCCTGGCACGGGAGTTGGGGGCGATCGAGTTCTTCACGGACGCCGCCGGTCTCTCCCCGCTGGGCCTCGACGTGATCATCGACTTCGCCGGAGTGGACACCACCGGCGTCGCGGTCGACGCGGTGCGTCCCGGCGGTCGCGTCGTCCAGATCGGCGCGACCAAACCGGACGCGAGGATCAACCTGGTCTCGCTCGTCACCCGCGGCGTCTCGCTGCTCGGCGCTCTCGGCGGCGACAGGTCCGATGTCACGGCGGTCATCGAACTGCTCGCCACCGGCAGGCTCAACCCGGCGATCAGCACGCTTCCCTTCGACGGGATCGGCCGCGGCATCGACGCCTTGCGGCACAGCCAGGGCCAAGGTCGCAGCGTGGCGATCCGGCCTTCATGACGGCAGGTCATACGCCCATGGCCGGTGCGGAGGCTCGGCGTTGAGGTGGCTACGACCCCTTCTGAGTTCACCGGGCATCAGCCCCGCGGTTGCTCTGCCGCCGCCCTTCACCTGCCCAACGGGAAGGCCGCCAGGCGGACTCAAGGAACAGTTGTGTGAATTACCTGTGCAGAACAGCTGAGATTTCAAGTTTCGGCGTCCGTTTCGCCGAAGACTTCTGTGACATTGGAGCCTTGGGGGAATCACACACGACGAATCGAACAACCTGGACCAGAGTTGTCTCATAATCACATATCCAACAGAGCAACAACCGGTGTACTCCTGATATCTCTTCTCGCCGGTGCTCTGTCTCTCGCTCCCGGCGCGACACCCGCACGCGCCAACTCCGCCGTGGACACCCGGAGTTACCGGGACGGCACCTTCGTGGTTCAGCTCACCGACACCCCGGTGGCGACCTACGGGGGTGGCCTGCCCGGACTGAAGAGGACCGCACCTGAGCCGGGCGGGCAGCTCGACGTGGGCTCCGGAGCGATCGAGGACTATCTGCGGCATCTGGATGCCCACCGCAAGAAAGTCCTGAGCGCCGTCCCGGGCGTGAAGAAGCTGTACGACTACGACTACGCTCTCAACGGCTTCGCCGCGAAGCTCACGGGTGAGCAGGCCGCGAAGCTGGTCAGGACGCCGGGCGTGGCGTCGGTGACGCGAGCAGGCGTCACCGCACTGCACCCCGTGCCGGAGGACACCGACGGACAGTCGGCCCCCCGACGGCCGGCCACCGTGCCCGACGACAGAGGCTCCATGGGCCACCTCGCCGGGAACCGGTCCCAGGCCGGAGGAGAAACCAGGGCCGGGGTACGCCCGCCCGACATCCCCGGGTTCCTGGGTCTCACCGGCCGGAGCGGTCTCTGGTCAAAGCTGGGCGGCCCCGAACACGCCGGCGAGGGCACGATCGTGGGCATCGTGGACAGCGGTTTCGACCCGTCGAACAAGATGCTCGCGCCGCTGCCCGAACCGCGTCCCGACGCGGACGTCATCGCCAGGAAGTGGCACGGAACCTGCGACCAGGGCAACGACCCTGCGCACAAGGTCACCTGCAACAACAAGGTCATCGGCGCCCAGTGGTTCCGTAAAGGCGTGTCCGACCCGGCGCCCGAGGACGTCCCCTCGCCCCGGGACACCGACAGTCATGGCACCCACACCGGCACCACCGCCGCCGGCAACCGCATCACCTCCGCGGTGATCGCCGGCACACCTGTGCGCGGCACCCTGACCGGCATGGCACCGGCGGCCCGACTGGCGTATTACAAGGCGTGCTGGCGCATGGGCTGCCCGGAGGTGGACACGGCGGCGGCGATCGACCGGGCCGTGGCGGACGGCGTGGACGTCCTGAACCTGTCGTTCGACGGGCACCTGGAGAGCCCGATCTACCGCGCGGCCACGTTCAACGCGGCAAAGGCGGGCGTCTTCATCGCCGGCAGCGCCGGCAACAACCCGTCCTCGGGAACGGCGAACCACACCGCGCCATGGATCACATCCGTGGCGTCCACCACCCACGACACCGACTACCGGGCGACCCTGCGCCTGGGCGACAGCCAGGAGTTCACCGGGCGTGCCCTCAGCCCCGGCATACCCGCGAGTCCACTGATCAACGCCGCCGACGCGGTCAGGGCGGGCGCGGACTCCGCGAAGGCCGCGCTGTGCGCCCCGGACACCTTGGACCCGGCGAAGGCCAAGGGGAAGATCGTGGTGTGCGACCGGGGCGGGGACGGCATCTTCATCCAGGACAAGGCTCTCGAAGTACGCAGCGCCGGAGGCCGTGCGGTCGTCCTCGTCAACACGCCCTCCAGTGCCCAGGACTCCTTCCTGGCACAGGCCGCCGTGCCGCTGTTCGTTCTGAGTCAGGAGGACGGCAAGCGCGTCAAGGCCTACGCCACCGCGCCCGCCGCCTCCGCGGCGCTCACCGCGTCCAGCAGGACTTCCAAGCACGCGCCGGAAGTCGCTGCCGACTCCAGCCCCGGCCCCGACCCCTACAGCGGCGGCGACATGCTGAAGCCGGACCTGTCGGCCCCTGGCGACCTCGTCCCCGCAGGAACCGTTCCCGGCGGCGGCAACAACGCCTACCCCGGGCCCTTCGGGTTCCTGTCGGGCACGTCGATGGCGTCCCCGCACGTCGCGGGCCTCGCAGCCCTGCTGAAGCAGCTGCATCCCACCTGGTCACCGATGCGAGTCAAGTCGGCCCTCATGACCACGGCGACGACAACCGACAAGCAGGGCAAGCCCCTCGTCCGTGTCGGCAGCAAGCCCGCGACTCCGCTCGATCACGGCGCCGGCCAGGTACGGCCCGCGTTGGCCGCCGCTCCGGGTCTTGTCTATGACTCCACCGTGACCGACTGGACGTCGTACCTGTGCGCCGTCGGGATCGCGCCCCCGGCGGATGCTGAACGCGACCTCTGCGGCACCGCGCGGAAGAGCGACCCCAGTGACCTGAACTACCCGTCACTGGCGGTCGGCGACCTGTACGGCAGGCAGACACTGACCCGCAGGGTCACCAACGTGTCGGAGAAGTCCGCCGTCTACGAAGCGGCGCTCAAGACCCCGCCGGGCTTCACGGCGAAGGTGTCCCCGCAGCGGCTGACCCTGCGGCCTGGCGGGTCGGCGACGTACCGCGTGACGTTCACCCGTACCGACGCCGCATTCGACTCCTGGTCCTTCGGTGCCCTCACCTGGAACGACGTGTCCAGGCAGCACCGGGTCACGAGCCAGATCGCCCTGCGCGCCCACCGGTTCGACGTGCCGGACGAGGCCGAGGCGCAGGGCACGTCGGGAACCGTTCGGATCGCCACGCACGTTGGCTGGAACGGACGGCTGACCGCGACCACCACGGGTCTGTACGCCGCTGAGAAGACCACCGGAACGCTCACCGGCACCGACCGAACCGAACTGGAGAACAATCCGTTCACCTCCGACGCGATCAAGAAGGTCCACCTCCACGTGCCAGGCAGCGCGAAGTTCACCCGGGTGGCGATCACTGCGGCTGACCACCTGGCCGACAGCGACATCGACGTCTACGCGTTCGACACCGAGGGCAACCTGGCCGGGCCCCTGCCCGTGCCCGGCTCGGACGAACGGTTCGACCTGCCTCCGGGCGACTACGACCTCTACATCCAGCAGTTCGCCCTGCCTGAGGGCGCGACCACGCAGCAATTCACTTTGTGGACCTGGCAAGTGGGCTCGGGCGACCCGGCGATCCGCGCCACGGTCACTCCCCCCACCCGCCCGGTCACCGGCGGCGAGCGCCCCGAGGTGACGGTGAGCTGGCAGGGTGCCGCCCGGGGTGAGCGTTATCTCGGTGTCGTCGAGTACGGCGACGGCTCGGCCACCGTCGGACGTACGGCACTGACCCTCACGCCGTAACAACCAGCACACGTACCGCCGCCCGGGCACCGGCATCGGTTCCCGGGCGGCACACGATCGCCGCCGGTCGCACCGGCGGCGATCACCACACCCACTCAACTCACGCGGAGCCGGCCTGCCCCCGGGAGACACCACAGGACCTCGCCGGTCCCTGACCCGTGTCGCCGAGATGTCCGGCAGAGCCGACGATGTGCCTCACACGGTTTCCCGTGGCTCACCACTCCACCATGAGCCGGTGCACTCCGTACACCGACATGTCGGTGCGCAGCGGCACTTCCTCGGGTGCCACGGCGAGCCTCAGCCCAGGGAAGCGCCGCAGCAGTGCGGGATACGCCAGCCTCATTTCCATCCGGGCGAACTGCTGGCCCAGGCACTGATGGGCGCCGTACCCGAACGCCAGGTGGCCGCGTGCCTCCTGTGAACCGACATCGAGTTTGTGCCCCTCCGTGAACCGGGCGGGGTCCCGATTGGCCGCGGGCATGTGCACGCCCACCGCCTCGCCGGCGCGGATCACCTCACCGCCCAACTCGATGTCCTCCCGGGCCGTGCGTACCAGAGGGAACTGGACGATGGTGAGATAGCGCAACAGCTCCTCGACGGCCTGCGCCGCATCGACCCGTCCCTCCCGCACGGCCTCGGCCTGCTCAGGATTGCTGAGCAGGGCGAACGTGCCCAGAGCGAGCATGTTGGCGGTCGTCTCGTGTCCTGCGATCAACAACAGCTGCGAGATCCCGATGAGTTCTTCCTCGGAGAGTTCGCCGCCGGCGGCCAGATCGCTGAGCAGGTCCTGACCGGGTTCGGCGGTCCTTCGCCGGACGTGCTCCCTCAGGTACCCGCCCAGCGAGGCCCGCGCAGCTTCCGCGTCCTCCTTGGAGGAATCCAGCGTGAACAGGACCTTGGTGGCGTGCTGGAAGCGCTCGTGGTCACCGTAAGGCACGCCGAGCAGTTCGCAAATGACCAGGGACGGGATGGGCAGCGCGAATGCGTCCACCAGGTCGACCGGCGGACCTGCCTGCTCCATCGCGTCGAGGTGGTCCGTGACCATCTGCTCGACACGAGGTTCGACCTGCCTCATACGGCGGACGGTGAACTGCCCGGACAGCAATCGCCGTAGCCGGGTGTGCTCGGGCGCGTCCATGTGGAGAAAGACGCCCGGAGGCGGGGGCGCGTCCGCCGGGTGGGCGCCGACCTGCACAACCGGCTGTCGACGGTGCGCGGCACTGAAACGGTCGTCCCCGAGCACGGCTCGTCCCAGTTCGAAACTGGTGACCAGCCACCCCAGGTGCCCATCCGGGAACCGGAACCGGCGCAGCGGACGCGGATCGTCGAGCACCTCGGAGGGCGGGTCGAACGGGGTGCTGCGGGTAGTGATCAATGTCTCGGTCATACAGAACTCTCCGATCGGTCACAACGGTGGACGGCCGCCCATGGGCCCCGACGGGTTCAGGGCCGACTCATCACGGGTATTCCACCGGGCTCGCAATTGCCCGGCCGGGCCAACGCCGACCCCACGGCCTGCTTCGGTGGCGCGAACCCAGGGCCGTGCAGCTGCGTGCTCGGCGCCAGACTAGACGATACATACTGTCTCGTCATTTCCCCAGAGCGGAGGCCTCCCCGAGATGCCCAAGTAGGATGAGCTCCGATGAATGCTCCGACCCCACAATCCGGCCGCACACCCGCCGCCCGGCCGCGCCGCGGACCGCACCGCAGCCCCGAGGCACACGCCGCGGTACTGGAGGTGACCCGCGAGTTGCTCGAAGAGGTCGGCTACCCGAAGGTGACCATGGAGCGGATCGCCGAACGGGCCGGTGTGGCCCGGATGACTCTCTACCGCTGGTGGCCGAATAAGGCCGCGGTCGTGCGGGAGGCGATCGCCGACCGGCTCACCGTACGGCCGGCTCCCGACACCGGGTCGGTACGCGACGACGCCCTCACCCTGCTGCTCGACCTGGTGCAGACCCTGACCCTGATCGGCAACCCCCGTGTGATGGCCGGTCTGCTGGTCGAACTCGGCGAGTCGGGCCGCGCCCAGTTGCGCGACTTTCTCAGCGAGCGGCTGGAGCCCGCCGCCGTGCTTCTGCGCCGCGGCATCGACCGCGGTGAGCTGCCTGCCGATCTGAAGGTGCGGGCCGTGGTCGACAGCTGGGCTGGATACGTGCTGTACCTGGTCATGTTCCAGGAAAGGAAACCCGCCCGGCGGGATCTGGCCGACCTCGTCGGCCTGCTTCCCTTCCGCACGGACGGCACCTCCTGACGACTGCGCGGCCATGAACGCACGTCTTGCTCGGAGCGCGCGCGGTGGTCACGGCCGTCGTCACGCGGACCACCGACACCGAGCCAGGGCACAGGCTTCAAGGAGCCGCTGACAGTCGGCAAACCTGCGCGTACCACACCCCACCGTGACAGCGCGCTGTGTCGAACCAGTCACGCCCGCTGTTCGGTTCCGAACCACGCTTGAGGGGATCAGTCCCGAACCACTCGTGATGAGACGGACCGTGCTCGACCGGCCGAGCGCATCGGCCATAAGACCGACCCGGAACACGATCACCGGCCGGGACCATGGCCGTTCGGCCGAGGCCGCCGCTCCTGCCTCACGGCAGGGTGGAAACGCACGCCTCCGCCACGACCATCAAGAGAGGGGCCTCACCTCATGAGCGCCGTTCTGGCCGGGAATCAACTCACCAAGACCTACGGCTCCACCACGGCCCTCGCCGGGGTGGACATCGAGGTGCACGGCCGGGAGTCCCTGGCCATCATGGGCCCCTCCGGCTCCGGCAAGTCCACCCTCCTGCACACCCTGGCGGGCATCATCCGTCCCGATGGCGGCCAAGTGCTGCTGCGTGGTGAACGCATCGACAACCTCGGCGAGGAGCGGCTGAGCGCCCTGCGCCGGAAGCGATTCGGGTTCGTCTTCCAGTTCGGCCAGCTGCTGCCGGAGTTGCCCGCCGAGGAGAACGTCGCTCTGCCTCTGATGCTGGAGGGCATGCCGCGGCGCAAGGCTGTGAAGCAGGCGCGCCGCTGGTTCGAGCCGCTCGGCCTCGACGGCCTGGAGCTGCGCCGCCCGGGCCAGCTGTCCGGCGGGCAGGCCCAGCGTGTCGCCATCGCCCGCGCCCTGGTGATCGAACCGGACGTGGTCTTCGCCGACGAGCCCACCGGCGCCCTCGACCAGACCACCGGCACCGAGGTCATCCGTCTGCTCACCACTGTCACCCGCGACCAGGGCGCCTCGCTGGTCATGGTCACCCATGACGCCGATGTCGCCGCCCACTGCGACCGGATCCTCCAGGTCCGCGACGGCCGGATCGGCGTCCACAGCCCGTACACGTCCGCCTGACCACCCAGCCGCGGCACGGTCGCCGCCTGATGGGCCCTGCCCTCGGAGATCCTGTTATGCGTTCCCCCGTCCTTCCCCTGACCTGGCACCTCGCCAAGTCCTCAGGCCGGCGCGGCCTGCAGAGCCACCTGCTGGCCGCAGCGGCGTCAGCGGTCGGCGCCCTGATCCTCCTCGTGCTGCTGGCGGCCACCCTCGGCTCCGCGGACCGCGCCGACCGCACCGCCTGGCGCACCCCCGATGCGGCACCCACCCAACGAGCCACCGCCGCCCAGACCCTGACCACCACGTACGTACGCGACAAGCCCGTCACCGTCGTCACCCTGGCCCAGCTGCCCCATCGCGGCCCCGCCCCCGCGCCGCCCGGAATCGACCGCTTCCCTGCCCCGGGACAGACCTACCTCTCCCCCGCACTCGCGAAGCTCATGCGTGAGCTGCCGGCAAGCCAACTGGGCGACCGCTTCCCCACCCGGACCGGCTACGGAACGATCGGCGACGCCGGGCTGGCGGCACCCGAGGAACTCGTCGCTGTCGTCGGCCGCACCTCCACCGACCCCGCGATCACCCGGGCAACGGACGGCGGCGAGGTCGACCTGCTGGCCGCCTCGGCCCTCGTGTCCGGCTTCGACGGCGCCAGCCCCAGCGCGTTCACCGCATCCGACCAGGACATCGCCCTGCTGGGCGGCGGGCTGCTCATCGTGCCGGTGATCGTGCTGGCGGCGGCCGCCGGACGACTCGGCGCGGCCAGCCGGGAACAGCGCCTCGCCGCGCTGCGCCTGGCAGGGGCGACCCCACGGCAGATCCTCACCATGACCGGTGTGGAGTCCGCCGCCGTCGGCCTTGCCGGCGCGCTGGTCGGCACGCTGGCGTACGTCCTGTTGCTGCCCGCGCTGACCGAAGTTCCGTACGGCATCGGCACCTGGTACGCCGAGGAGCTGTGGGTCGGGCTGCCCTGGCTGCTGTCGGTGGTGCTGGCCCTGACGGCGCTGACCGCGCTCAGCGCCGTCAGCGGCCTGCGAGCCGTGGCCCGCTCCCCGCTCGGCGTCGCCCAGCAGGCGGACCCACGCCGCACCCGCAAGGTCCGGCTGGCACTGTTCGCCGCCATCACGGGTTTCGTGGTGATCAGCGCCCAGAGCGGCAGCCAGGGCACCATGCAGAAACTCGGGCTGATCGTTCTCGTCTACGGAGCCTTCTGGATCCTCGGGCCCTGGGTCGTCGACAGGCTGGGCAGGACCGTCGGCCGTTTCGCACGCCGGCCGGCCACCCTGCTCGCCGCCCGTCGGCTCAGCGACGACCCGCGCGGCGCCTGGCGCACCGTCAGCGGACTGGTCCTGGCCGGTTTCGTCGCGGGGTTCTTCACCGTCGGCCAGATCGGCATCATCGGCGTGCACTACCCCGGCCAGATCGCCCTGCCCATGGAACACGGCAACCCACGGGTCGCCGTCGCGCAAGCGCGTGAACGGCTCAAGGAGGCGGAGGTGACCGCGACCGTGCGCACCGCGACCCCGGACAGCATCCTCGGGGCCACGGAGGGCGTGGTCGTCCAGGTTCGAGGGGGCCAGGCCGCCATCGACACCGCCATCACCGCCCTCACTCCGCTCACGCCCGGCAACCCGCCCCGGACCGATGACTACCCCAACGCCGAGAACACCGCGGTGAACAAGCTCATCGGGCAGATCGGCCTGGCCTCCCTGGCGTTGGGCTTCCTGGTCGCCGCCGCCTCCGCGGGACTCACCGCCGCGGCCACGGTCCTCGACCGGCGCCGCGTCTACGGCCTGCTGCGACTCGCCGGTGTCCCGCTCAAGGTGCTCGACCGGGCACGCGTACGGGAGACCGCCCTCCCTCTGGTCGTCCTCGCAGGCGGCACGACAGCTGCCGGCACCTTCGCCGCGTTGGAGATCAACAAAGCCTTCGGTACGTCGGTGAGCGCATCGGGTCTGGTGCAGCTTTCCGCCTGCGGTGTGGTGGGCTTGGCGACCATGTTCGCAGCATTGGTCGGCAGCAGGCCGCTGCTGCGCAAAGTCACCGAGGAACGGAGTCAGGATCCCGACTGACGGACGTACGGGCCGGTGCCGGGACGTGGGCCGCTTCGCGATCCCTCCCGGCACAGGCCGGTGCGACGAGGCGACAGCCTCGTGGATGGTGCAGCGGCTCCGTGACTGGTCAGCCGCTGTCACCGCCCGGGCCTTCCCCCATGAAGGTGCGCACGCGGTTATTGATCACGCGGCGAGCGTGAGTTCAGCGGTGTGGTGTCGGCGTTCGTATTCGTTGGGGCTGAGGTGGCCGTTGGCAGAGTGCCGACGACGTGTGTTGTAGCGGGTCAGCCAGGCAAATACCGTCCCTCTGCGGGTGGAGTGTCTCATCAACGGCGGATCCTTGTCCGTCCAGGCTCGCCACCACCGGTTGAGGGTGACGGCGGGGGTGAGCCAGGAACGCATGGCCCGTAAGGCCCTGGGCCAGCAGGGCTGTTGGGGCTGGTGGTGTCCGGTTGGCCCCCCTCTCTGGCCCCTCTTCGGGGCACGGGTCTGGCGCGCTGGCGTCCAGGGGTCCGGGTGGGGGGGAACCATTGGTCCCAGCAGAAGGAGAAGGCGCAGTTGACGAGGGCCTGGTGGCAGTGGATGGCGCGGTCGGAGCGGACTTGGAAGTCGGCCCAGCCCAGTTCGTCCTTGATCTGCTTGTAGCTCTGCTCGATCCACGACCGCAGGCCGTAGAGGCGCACGATCTCGGTCAGGTCGGCGGGCTGGTGGCGGCGTGGGGTGCGTCGGGGTGGAGCAGGTTGGTGGCCAGGTACCAGGTGGCCTTCTCCGGCGGGGCGGCCGGATCGGTGGTGGCCACGACCAGGCGGCAGGGTGAGTGGGGGCCGTAGCCGCCCAGGCGGGCATCGGCTGCCCACCAGGTCTCACTGTGCCCGTCGCGGAAGTGCCGCTCCACGGACGTCCAGTCGCCGGGACGTTTGGCGTCGTGCCAGGTCAGGGCATGCGCGGCATCGATGAGGGTGTGCGGCTGGTCGGCCGGGGCCCAGGTGCCGCGGTGCGGCTTGAGCGCGACCACGTAGGCCAGGCCGGCCTCACGCAGTGCGAGATACCAGTCGTCGCTGACGGAGTAGGCGCAGTCGGCGACCACCGGCCGGCAGCCGAAGCACGCCTCCTTCCCGCGGGCCGCGAGGGTGGCGGCCCCGGCTGGGGTTTCGTGCGGAAAGCCGGATCGGACCGGCCACGCGCGAAGTGGTGAGCGGGGGTGTGGGGAGTCGCGTGCAGCGGGTCGTTCACGCGGCCGTCGGTCCACACCGTGGTCACTTACGATGCCGTTGTCCGTCTTGCCGTACCGGCCCAGCCACTGCCGGCCCACGTGCGCGGTCGCCGTGCCGTCCTTGCGGTCCCCGGAGTCGTCGATCACGATGACCCCGCCGGCGTGCGGAGCGGTCGCCGGCTCCTCGCGCAGCAGTTCAAGACGCCGGTCGTTGATCTGCTCGGCCTCCCAGGGTGACTCGGACAGGAAGGAACTGCAGCCGCTGTACCCCCGGCTTCCCCCGCACCGGCCACTGGCTCCGCCCCGGCCGGGCAGGTGATCGTCTTGGTCCGCTCTCACGGCGCCAGCAGCCCGGTCAGATACTCACGAAATCCTCGCCGCTGGCCAGGCTGAAGAAGAGGTCGTCGAGCTGGGCCGCGTAGTCCTCCAGCGGCCCCGGCGCAGGCGGACACGGACGGCGAGCGGTCATCTTCAGCCCTCAGCACGGCAGTTGGCCCCTATCACCGGCCTACGACCAACTCGACCCGTCGTCAACCCACACCGCCGCCGAATTTGACGAACTGCCGGTAGGGCGTGTCTCACAAGGTTGAGAGGTCTGGCTGAAACGCTTGAGGGGTGTCGCGTTCCCAGCTCCTTTCGGATGATCAGTGGGTGTTGATCGCGCCATTCCTCCCGTCGCGGACGGGTCGGCAGGGCCGTCCGTTCGCGGACGCGCGGATGATCGTCGAGGGCATCATCTACCGCTACCGGTGCGGGATCGCCTGGCGCGACCTGCCACGCGAGTTCGGCCCGTGGCAGACGGTATGGCGGTGGCATCGCAATCTCGGCGGCGACCATGCCTGGGACCGGGTCCATCAGACGCTGCTCGCCGCGGCCGATCGGGACGGGTAGATCGGCTGGACGGTGTCCGGGGGCTCCACGATCGCTCGCGCGCATCAGCACGCGACCAACCTCACGCGCCTCACGGGGGGCTGGATCGAATTACACGGATCCGGCCGTCGAGCCGCCTGACCACGCGATCGGCCGCTCCCGCGGCGGGCTGTCGACGAAGATCCACCAGCTCGTCGACGATCACGGCCTGCCGCTGGTGATCGCCGTCGCTCCCGGCCAGTCCGGCGACGCCCCGGCTCTGCTGCCTCTGCTGAGCAGGCTCCGCGTGGCCCGTCCGGTCGGGCGTGCGCGGACGCGTCCCGACGCGGTCCGCGGCGACAAGGCGTACTCCTCGCGCGCGATCCGCTCCCACCTGCGCAGAGGCGGGATCCGCGCCGTGATCCCGCAGCCACGAGACCAACAGGCCCACCGGAAACGGCGCGGGTCGCGTGGCGGGCGACCACCCGCGTTCGACGCGGTCGACTACAAGGGACGCAACGTCGTCGAACGCCGCTTCTGCGACGTCAAGCAGTGGCGCGGTCTCGCGACCCGCTACGACAAGCTCGCGATCGTCTACGCGCCGCAGTCGTCCTCCACGCCGTCATCGCCTGGAGCCAGCGATGTTCTTGAGACGCGCCCCTTAGGGCTCGCAGAGAATCAAGGTGTTGCTTCCCGTGATGCGGCTCGTTGTTGTGATATGAGCGTCTCCGATGAGGTCC
>NZ_JAKEIP010000007.1 GCF_021474425.1 Streptomyces muensis
CCGGGCGCGACATCGAGGGTGATGTCGTCCAGGACGAGTTGCTGCCCGGCGGGGCCGGCGAAGGACTTCGAGACGTGCTCGATCCGGGCGGCGCGGGGCACCGCCGTGGCGTCCTCGGCGACCTTGCCGGTCGTGGCCGTTGCTGTGGCCATGGTCGTCACCTCCTGGGAACTCGTGGGTGCGGTGCTGTTACTTGACGCCGAGACCGGCGTCGTCGACCTCGTCCTTGCCCTCGGCCTTGAGGACCTTGTTCAGCGGCGCGAGGTCGTAGATGCCCTTGAGGTCGGGCTTCTCCAGCAGACCGGCCTGGACCGCGTGGTCCGCCTCGGTGTCGAGGGTCGCGGCCAGCGGGTCGTCCAGGAAGGTGATCGACTTCCAGGCCGGGTCGATGACCTTGGCGGGCAGGGCCTTGCCGGAGAGCTGCTCCAGGGCCTTGTTGGCGGAGGCCTTGGCCTTGTCCGGGTTGGCGTTGATCCACGCGTTGGTCTTCACCGAACCGCGCAGCACCGCCTCGACGACGTCCGGGTGTTCCTTCAGGAAGTCCTGCCGCACGATGATGTTCGTGATCACGAACTTCTTGTCGGGCCACAGGTCGGCCTCGTCGAGGAGCACCTTGGCGCCCTCGGAGACCAGCTTGGACGCGGTCGGCTCCGGCACCCACGCGCCGTCGATCGACCCGGACTTGTAGGCGTCCGGCGTGATCTTGTTGTCGGTACGGACGACGGACACGTCACCCTTGCCGCTCTCCGCGTCGACCTTCCAGCCCTGCTCCGAGATCCAGTTGAGCAGCGCCACGTCCTGGGTGTTGCCGAGCTGCGGTGTGGCGATCCTCTTGCCCTTGACGTCCTTCAGGGACTTGATCTTCTCCGGGTTCACGACGAGCTTCACGCCGCCCGAGGCCGAACCGGAGATGATCCGCAGGTTGGTGCCGTCCGCCTTGGTGTAGCCGTTGATGGCGGGGGAGGGGCCGATCCAGCCGATATCGATGGACTTGGAGTTCAGCGCCTCGATCTCCGACGGCCCCGCGTTGAACGTCGAGGGCTTGATCGTGGTGCCGCCGAGCTCCTTCTGCAGCAGGCCCTCCTGGACGCCCACCAGAGCGGTGGCGTGCGTGAGGTTGGGGAAGTAGCCGATCTTGACCTCGTCGGCGGAGAGCTTCTTGGCGTCCGCGGCGACCTCGGCCTGCTTGCCGTCGTCGGTGGACTCGGCGCCGTAGCCGCAGGCGGTCAGCAGCAGGGGGAGCGCCGTGATGACGGCGAGGGTGCGCAGGGCGGAGAGCGGTCTTGCGGCAGACACGGAGGTGTCCTCTCAGGGATGAGTGACAGGGAAGGAATGCGGTCGAAGCCGCACGGGAGAGCGCGGCGGTTCCGGGGAGCGCGGTGCGGGGGCGTCTCAGACGGGTCGACAGATGGCGCTGGACGTACGCCCGAAGTCGATGTGGCGACGCGAGGTCAGCAGCGAGGGCAACGGACGTGTGCGCTTGCGTGATCGCATGGCCGCCCCACCCCTCCGCGGATCCCTAGTTTTCCTACCTGGTTGATGGGGATCGTGGCAGAAGGTGGCGCCCACCCCAAGGGGTTGTTCACATAATGGACGATGCCATCTCTCTATTTGGGAACGGTGAGCTCAGAGCGCACAGCAGCGCACGCGCTACCACGTCGTTCTGGCGGAACGCGGGCGCGTCGGTGCGCGGGCGGGCGAACGCGGCCACGGCCCGGCTGTTGGTCGGGGCGCCCAGCGCGATACGGCGCGGATGCGCGCCGCCCACGGACGGGTCGAGGACGTGGCCGTCCGTGGGGGAGACGGCGAGCAGTCCGGAGCGGTGGGTGTGGGTGGCGTCGGCGATGACCTCCTCGGTGAGGGCGTCGGCCCGGTGCAGGTCGCGCAGGAGGGGGTCCTCGGTGCGGTCGAGGGAGGCTCTGGGCAGATACGCCTCGATCAGCGCGGACGCATGGACGGTGTGGCCGGGGACGGTGGGGCTGGTCGCGGTGAAGGTGCCGGTGGTCTCGTCGGTGCCGATCCGGATGCCGGCGCCGAGGAATCGGACGACCCCGGCCCGGGACAGGGCCAGCAGCTGGCGCAGCCGGAAGCCGGGCGGCCCGGACGCCAGGAAGCTGAAGAAGCCCTGCCACCAGCCGTCGAGCTGCTCGGCGACGGACCGTGCGGTCAGCCGTCCCGCCGCGACCAGCCGGGGCAGTTGCCCGTACAGGGAGAGCAGGGCGAGGAACGCCCCGAGGTCGGCGCTGAACTCCGGGTCCTCGCGGCGGGTGACGTCCCGGGCGATGTGGTCGCGCAGATGGTCCTGGAAGGCCTCCGGGTCGGTGAAGGCGAGGCCGTCCAGGGGGTGGTCCAGGGCCTCGAAGTCCAGCCGGTCCGCCGGGTCCGGTACGGCCGTGGCGACGAGGGCCGTCATCTCCTCGCCGTACCAGTCCAGACGGTCGTACGCGGCGACGAAGTCCGGCCAGGGGAGGGCGGTGCGCCCGGGGTGGGCGTGGAAGAGCTCGTGGTAGTGGCCGAAGCCGATCTCCTTGGCCATCAGCGGCCACACGTCGCGCCGCAGATCGAGCGGGCGGTCCTCGGCGAGCAGCGCGTCGACCGCCTCGGGTCCGAAGAACCGGGGCAGCGGGGGCCGGGGCCCCTGGAGCTGGTACCGGGTCTTGGAGTGGTACGGCACCCCGCGCCGCGATCCGACGTGCAGGACGGGCTCGCGGCCGGAGGGCAGGTAGGTGAGGCTGCCGTCGGGCTCGGTGCGGTAGGCGCCGCCGCGGCCCTCGGTGAGCAGGGACATCAGGTCGACGAAGGCGAGCCCGAAGCCGCGCAGGATGACGTGTTCGCCGGGGCGCGGCGCGGACAGGTCGGCGTCGGCGGAGAACTCCGGCGGGAGGTGGAAACGGCCGTGCCGGCGGGCGAAGGCGGCGTGGTCGCGGTGCTCGGCGGCGGGGTGGGAGCCGATGTGGCCCTGGGCCAGGACCACCAGGTCCGCGCTGAGTGGGCCGGTGCGGTCGGCCAGGTGGACGTGCTGGGGGCCGTCGGGGGGACCGGTGACGGCGGTCGCGGTGGTGCGGTGCCACTCGACGGTGACGGTGGGCGGCAGCTCGGCCAGCGCCCTGCGGAACACCCAGTCCAGGTAGGCGCTCTGGGCACGGCGGGTGGGGAAGTCGCTCCCGGCCAGCGAGCGCAGCTCGGCGAGCACGTCCGGGTCGGCCGGTTCGACGTACGGCGTGTGGCGCGGGCCGCGGCCGGAGAACTGGGCGGCCCACTCGGCGAGCGAGGGACCCGGCCGTACCGGGCCCTCGATGGTGGACGACTCGTCGGTGAACATCGTGACGTCCTCGGCCATCGAGTTCATCCGCAGCAGCCCGGACTGCTCGTCCCGCCAGACCCGCCCAGGCCCGGGCGGGTGCGGATCCACCAGATGGATGCGCAACTCCCGCCTCCCGTCCCACAGTTCGGGCGCGTTGGCGGCGATCCGCTCCAGCAGCCCGGTGGCACGCGGGCCCGCGCCCACGACGACCAGGACGGCCGCGGAAGGGCCGCCGCTCACCGGTCGCCGCCGATCACCGGACGGCCGTCGGACGCCGTCGCCGCGCTCAGCCGCAGGCGCACGACGGTCAGGTGCCCGCGCAGCCGCTGGAGCGGGGTGGGCGGCAGGGCGCGGGAGTCGCCGCGGGCGTAGTACCGCTCGACGTAGAACTGGCCCGCGCTCAGCACCGTGGTCACCGCGATGTACCACAGCGTGGCGACCATCAGCAGCGGGATCACCTGGTACGTCTGGTTGTAGATCAGCTGCACCGAATACAGCAGGTCGTGCACGGCCAGCACGCTGACGATGCTGGTGCCCTTCAGGGTGCCGATCAGCATGTTCCCGGCGGTCGGCACGATGGAGCGCATCGCCTGCGGGACGACGATCCGGCGCAGCGCGCGGCGTCTGCCCAGCCCGAGCGCCTGGGCGGCCTCGGTCTGCCCGGCGTCCACGGAGAGGATGCCGCCGCGCACGACCTCGGCGGCGTAGGCCGTCTCGTGCAGGGTCAGGCCGATGACGGCGGTGAGGGTCGGCCCGAGCAGGTTGACCGTCCTGACGGTGAGGAACTCCGGGCCGAACGGGATGCCCAGCCCGAGGGTCGGGTACAGGGCGCCGATGTTGAACCAGAACAGCAGCTGCACCAGCAGCGGCGTGGACCGGAAGACCCACACATAGCCCCAACTCAGCGTCCGCAGCACCGGGTTGGCGGAGAGCCGCATTGCCGCGAGCACGGTGCCCAGCAGAAAGCCGAGCACCATCACCACCGCGGTCAGCCACAGCGAGAGCAGCAGTCCGTCGAGCACGGCGGCGGTGGTGAAGTACCGGCCCACCACGCCCCACTGGAACGCCTCGTTGCGGACCACGGAGTTGAGCACCATCGCGAACAGCAGCAGGGCGACGGCGGCGGTCAGCCACCGTCCGGTGTGCCGGCGCGGGACGATCCGGGGCAGGTCGGGGGCAGGGGCGTCAGGCGCCCGCGGGGTCTTCGCGGCAGGCGTGGACGTGACATCGGGCGGCGTGACCATGAGGAGGCTCTCCGGGGGAGGGAATCGCAGGCGTGGGTGACCCGGGGCGGCGTGGTGCGGCCGGGTTCGGTGTCGTCACGCTGCCGCGTCCCTCAACGCGGCCGGAGAGGCCGCCGCGTATCGCGGGGCCGATCCGCCGTCGATCGTATGTGCCCCTGCCATCGATGTGTCAACAGCGCGTCGTGCGACGCCGGTCGTGGCGGTCCGGCATCCGGGCCTCGCTTGACGGGAAGGCCGATGTCCTGCTCAATTAATCGCATGAATGCCCAGCAGCGCTTGGTCACGCGCGATCACATCGACTTCGGTCGGGTGTGGTCCGCGGCGTGTCGCGGCTGACTCGGCAGCGGGCCGTCTGACCGGCCCTTCCCTCCCTCGGTGACCCCGTCGCGGGCCGAGTCCTCCCTTCGCGCGCTGCCGCAACCCCGCCCTCCGCATCACCGACGCCCGGCGTCGTCACGCCCTCACCGAACCCGTCAGCCGTGATCTGACGGCTCCTCACTCATGCCTGCGCACAAGGCAGTTGGACATCACCCTGCCCGCGTGCGCTCCCGCGTTCCCGAAAGGTCTTCCCATGCCCGTGGAGTTCCTCGGCATCGCCGCCACCAACGACGGCTCCGAAACCACGCCGCGCTCCGGCGCCGCCTTCGACAAGGAGTACACGCTCCGGCTCGCCCGGGCGCACGAGGACCACGGCTGGGACCGGGTGCTGTTCGCCTACGGCTCCGGATCGCCGGACCCGGCACCCGCCGCCGCGTACATCGCGAGCCGGCTGGACCGTCTGCAGATCCTGCTCGCCCACCGGCCCAACGTGTCGTACCCCACCTTCGCCGCGAAGACCTTCGCCACCCTCGACCAGATCAGCGAGGGCCGGCTGACCGTGCACTTCATCACCGGCGGCAACGACCACGAGCAGGGCCGCGAGGGTGACACGCTCACCAAGGACGAGCGTTACGCCCGCACCCGCGAGTACATCCGGATCGTCAAGAAGATCTGGACCACCCACGAGCCCTTCGACCACGAGGGCGAGCACTACCGCTTCCACGACTTCGTCAGCGATGTCTTCCCCGTCCAACAGCCCCGCCCGGGCGTATCGTTCGGCGGTTCGTCGGCCGCCGCGTACGCGGCCGGAGGCGCCGAGGCCGACATCTACTGCCTGTGGGGCGAACCGCTCGCCGAGACCGCCGTGCAGATCGAGAACGTGAAGGCCGCCGCGAAGGCCGCGGGCCGCACCGACGTGCCCCGCATCCAGGTCGCCTTCCGCCCGATCATCGCCCCGACCGAGGAGCTGGCCTGGGAGAAGGCCCACCGCACGGTCGGCGCGATCAAGGCCCGCAAGGAGCGCGGCGAGGCGATCACCAGGCGCCACAACGGGCTCGCCCAACCGCAGAACGCGGGCTCGCAGCGGCTGATCGCCATCGCCGAGGCCGGTGAGCGCTACGACCGGGCGCTGTGGACCCCCACCGCCGCCGCGACCGGAGGCGCCGGCAACTCCAACGCCCTGGTCGGCACCCCGGAGACGGTCGCCCAGGCACTCCTCGACTACTACGACCTCGGTGTCGACATCCTCTCCGCCCGCGGCTACGACCTGCTGGGCGACGCCATCGACTTCGGCCGGTACGTCATCCCCCTCGTCCGCGAGGAGGTCGCCAAACGCGACGCCGAGCGGGCGGCACGCGGGACGCGGTCCGTCTCGGCGGTGAACGGATGACCTCCGCCCCGGAGTTGACGGTCATTCAGGTGCCCGTCTCCGATCCCCGGGTCGAGCCACTGCTGCGCGAACTCGGCCACGAGTACTCCACGCGCTACGGCAAGGACGCGCACGCCGAGATCGCCCGCTACCCCGACGAGGAGTTCACCGAACCGTACGGCGGTCTGCTCCTGCTGCTCCTGGAACGCGGCGAGCCCGTCGCGGGCGGCGCCTTCCGCCGCTATGACGCGACCACGGCCGAACTGAAGCGGATCTGGACCCACTCCGCCCACCGCAGACGCGGCCTCGCCCGGCGCGTCATCGACGAACTGGAGCGCGCCGCGCGCACCCGCGGCTACCTGCGGCTCTATCTGACCACCGGGCCACGCCAGCCCGAGGCCCGCGGCCTGTACCTGGCCACCGGCTACACACCGCTCTTCGACACCGGGGCCGACCCGGAGACCATCGGCCCGCTGCCCTTCGAGAAACACCTCGCCCTCCGGGAACGCACGGGAAGGGCCCCTGACCAGTGACCATCCGCACGTCCAGAACCCGACTGCGCGCCGCCGCCCTCGCCCTGCTCCCGCTGCTCGCCCTGACCTCCTGCGGCTCCGGCGCGAGCGACGAGACGGCGGCCGTCGGCGCCCAGGGCTCGCCCGCGCCGACCGACGACCCGGTCGCCGCCGTACGCGAGGTGGACTCCGTCGCCGCCCTGCTCCCGGCCGACGTACGCGAGGCGGGCACGCTGCGGGTCGGCAGCTCGATCGGGTCACCGCCCGGGGCGTACTACCCGAACGGCACGGACAAGGCGCCCGCCGGCCAGGACATCGACCTCGCCGACGCCGTCGCCAAGGTGCTCGGCGTGCGGCTGCAACGCCAGGACGCCTCCTTCGAGACGATCCTGCCCGCCCTCGGCAGCGGAAAGTACGACTTCGGCACCGGGAACTTCGGCGTCACGAGCGTCCGCTTGAAGACCATCGACTTCGTCACCTACATCAACGACGGCCAGGGCTTCGCGGCGAAGAAGGGCGACACCGCGCTGAAGAAGAAGGTCACCGATCTCACCGAGCTGTGCGGGCTGACCATCGGCACCGGCGCCGGCACCACCTTCGAGGCGACCCTCACCGCCCAGAAGGGCGTGTGCGCCAAGGCGGGCAAGAAGCCGTACGACGTGAAGGTCTACGCGGAGAACGGGGCGACACTGACCGCGCTCCAGCAGGGCCGTATCGACGTGATCATGTCGACCATCAACGGCCTGCGCCACCAGGCCGCCCAGCCGGCGTCGCAGACCACGTTCCTCGGCGAGTTCCACCGCCTCGACGTCGGCTTCGCCTTCAAGAAGGGCTCCCCGCTCACCAAGGCCTTCCAGGCCGCCGTCAACGAGCTGATCAAGGACGGCACCTACGCCCGGATCCTCGCCAAGTGGGGCACCGCCGCCTCCGCGATCGACACGTCGCGGATCAATCCGGCCGAACACAGGTGACACCCATGAGCAGCGACACCATCACAGGACCGACCACGCGACCGGTCGAGAACTCCGCTGAACCGAAGGTCGTCCCCACCCGCCACTACGGCCGCTGGGCCGCGGGCGTCGCCGTGATCGTGCTGGTGGCCCAGTTCATCCACGGCCTGGTCACCAACCCCGTCTGGGAGTGGAACGTCTTCCGGGACTACGTCTTCTCCGAGACGATCGTCCAGGCGGTGTGGGTGACCCTCCAGCTCACCGCCTACGCCACCGTCCTCGGCTTCCTCCTCGGCACGGTGCTCGCCTTCATGCGGCTGTCGCGCAGCCCGGTGCTCTCGACCGTCGCCTGGGCCTACATCTGGATCTTCCGGTCGATCCCGATGATCGTCCAGCTGGTCTTCTGGTTCAACCTCAGCGCCCTGTACAAGGAGTTGGGCGTCGGCATCCCCTTCGGCCCGGTGTTCTTCTCCGTCGACAGCAACACCCTCATCGGTACCATCGGCGCCGCCATCATCGGACTGACGCTGCATCAGGCCGCCTACGCCGCCGAGATCGTGCGCGGCGGCGTCCTCTCCGTCGACCACGGCCAGCTGGAGGCGGCGGCGACGCTCGGCATCCCGCGGCTGCGGCAGATCCGGCGGATCGTGTTGCCGCAGGCCATGCGCGCCATCCTGCCCACGGCCGGCAACGAGATCGTCGGCCTGCTGAAGGGCACCTCGGTGGTCTACGTGATGTCCATCGGCGAGCTCTTCTACCAGGTCCAGGTGATCTACGGCCGCAACGGCCGGGTGATCCCGCTGCTGCTGGTCGCCACCGCCTGGTACGTCGTCCTCACCTCCCTCCTCTCGGTCGCCCAGTACTACGTGGAGCGCCGCTACGCCCGCGGCGCCGACCGCACCCCACCGCCCACCCCGCTCCAGCGCGTCCGGCGCCGGTTCGTGGCGAAGGAGACCTCATGAGCGCCGTCATGGTGGACGTCCACGGCGTCCACAAGAGCTTCGGCCCGCTGGAAGTGCTGCGCGGCGTCGACCTCCAGGTCCGCGCCGGCGAGGTCACCGTGATCCTCGGCCCGTCCGGCTCCGGCAAGTCCACGCTGCTGCGCACCATCAACCACCTGGAGAAGGTGAGCCGCGGCTGGGTCAGCATCGACGGCGAACTCATCGGCTACCGCCGCTCGGGGAACAGGCTGCACGAGCTGAAGGAGAAGGACGTTCTCAAGCAGCGGACGAACATCGGGTTCGTCTTCCAGAACTTCAATCTCTTCCCGCATCTGACCGTGCTGGAGAACCTCGTCGAGGCCCCCGTCTCCGCGCTGCGCCGCCCGCGCAGGGAGGCGGAGGACACCGCCCGTCGGCTCCTCGACCGTGTCGGTCTCACCGACAAGGCCGACGCCTACCCGCGCCAGCTCTCCGGCGGCCAGCAGCAGCGCGTCGCCATCGCCCGCGCGCTCGCCCTCGAACCGAAGGTGCTGCTCTTCGACGAGCCGACCTCGGCCCTCGACCCGGAACTCGTCGGCGAGGTCCTCGACGTCATCAAGGACCTGGCCGGCACCGGCACCACCATGATCGTCGTCACCCACGAGATCGGCTTCGCCCGCGAGGTCGCCGACACCGTGGTGTTCATGGACGGCGGCGTCGTCGTGGAACAGGGCCCGCCCACGGCCGTCCTGGACCACCCCCGCCAGGACCGCACCCGCGCCTTCCTCTCCAAGGTCCTCTGACCCGCCCCCAGCCACCGTCACCCCGGTTCCACACGCAAGGAGAACGACCATGTCCACCAGCCCCACCCGTCGCCGCAGTGCCGCAGCCGCCCTCGGACTCGCCTCCGCCCTCGTCCTCGCCGCCTGCGCCAACCCCACCGACGGCGGCACCACAGAGGTCGCGGCCACGTCGGGCACCAGGACGAAGATCAACCTCAGTCCCGACCAGAACCGTGTCACCACCGGCAAGGTCGACTCCATAGCCGCCGAGGTCCCGGAGAAGATCCGCAAGAGAGGCACCCTGGAACTCGTCGCCTCGTCCGGCTCCGCCGCGCCGCTGACCTTCTACGCCACCGACAACAAGACCGTCATCGGAGTCGAGCCGGACCTCGCCTACCTGGTCGCCGACGTCCTCGGTCTCAAGCCGCACATCAACACGGTGTCCTGGGAGAACATCTTCGTCGGCCTCGACAGCGCCAAGTACGACGTCGGCTTCAGCAACATCACCGTCACCGAGGAACGCAAGGAGAAGTACGACTTCGCCACCTACCGCGAGGACAACCTGGGTTTCGAGGCCAGGAAGGGCAGCGGCCTGAAGGTCACCGGCCCCGCGGACGTGGCGGGGAAGACGGTCGCCGTGAGCAGCGGAACCAACCAGGAGAAGCTGCTCATCGAGTGGAGCAAGGAGAACGAGAAGGCCGGCCGCGAGCCGGTGGACATCAAGTACTACCAGAACGACAGCGACACCTACCTCGCTCTCCAGTCCGGCCGGATCGACCTCTACCTCGGCCCCAACCCGACCGCCGCCTACCACGCGGCCACCACCGGCAGGACGGAGGTCGTCGGCACCTACTCCGGCGCCGGCGCCACCCTCCAGGGCCTCATCGCGGCCACCACCAAGAAGGACAGCGGTCTGGTCGAGCCGCTCGCCGACGCCCTCGACCACGTCATCGACAACGGGACGTACGCGAAGGTCCTGCAGCGCTGGGGCCTGTCCGACGAGGCCGTGACCAAGTCCGCGATCAACCCGCCGGGCCTGCCCAGGACCGACAAGTAGCCGACCCATCCGACAGGACACGAGGTCATGCCCCGCCAACTCCACCTCCCGGTCTCCTGAAAGGTCCACCCATGGCCACCGTCCTCTCCGTCTCCGGCAGCCCCTCCGCCACCTCCCGCACCGCCCGCCTGCTGCGCCACCTGGACGACCGGCTCGCGGCCCAGGGCCACGACGTGATCCCGCTCGACGTCCGCACCCTGCCACCCGAGGCCCTGCTCCACGCCGACTTCCGGCACCCGGCGATCATCGAGGCCACCGCGCTGGTCGAGCGCGCCGACGGCATCGTCATCGGCACCCCGGTCTACAAGGCCGCCTACTCCGGTCTGCTGAAGTCGCTCCTCGACCTGCTCCCGCAGTACGCGCTCGCCGGCAAGACCGTCCTGCCGCTGGCCACCGGCGGCACCACCGCCCACGTCCTGGCCATCGACTACGCCCTGCGCCCCGTACTGAACTCCATGGGCCCCGCCCACATCACCCCGGGCTGGTTCACCCTCGACAAGGACATCGCCGTGGGCGACGACGGCACCCTGACCGTCGCCCCCGGCACCGCCGAGGCCCTGGCCCAGGTCACCGACCAGTTCTCACTCGCCCTGGGCGGCCGCCCGACCCTGCTGGCGGCCACCGGATGACCGCGCGGGGAGCGGTTCGGCACCCGCTCGACGCTCGACTGCCTGGGCCTGCACCGCCATTGGCGCGACGCCCGGACCTTTCTGGATCGCACGAGCCGGCCCGCTGGAAGGTCCAGCACATCGGCCGCCACGTCCTCAACGGCACTCGGCCGCCCCGGCACGGCCTGCTGTGACGCACCACCTCGATCGGAGACCTCCCATGGCCCTCACCTTCCACTGGTTCCTGCCCACCAACGGCGACAGCCGCCATGTCGTCGGCGGTGGCCACGGCACCCCGGCCACCGCGTCGGGCCGCGACCGGCCGCCGACGGTCGCCTACCTGAGCCAGATCGCCCGTGCCGCCGAGGACCTGGGCTTCGTCGGCGCGCTCACCCCGACCGGCGCCTGGTGCGAGGACGCCTGGCTGACCACCGCCATGGTCAGCCAGAACACCGAGCGCCTGAAGTTCCTGGTCGCCTTCCGGCCCGGCTCGGTCTCACCGACCCTCGCCGCGCAGATGGCGTCCACCTTCCAGCGGCAGAGCGGCGGACGGCTGCTGCTGAACGTGGTGACCGGCGGGGAGAGCCGCGAGCAGCGGGCCTATGGCGACTTCCTGGACAAGGACGACCGCTATCGCCGTACCGGTGAATTCCTCCAGATCGTACGGGGGTTGTGGGAGGGCAGGACCGTCGATCTGGTCGGCGAGCACCTCCAGGTGGAGGACGCGAAGCTGGCCCGGGTGCCCGACCCGGTCCCCGAGGTGTACTTCGGCGGCTCCTCGCCGATCGCCGGGGAGATCGCCGCCCGGCATGCCGACGTCTACCTCACCTGGGGCGAGCCGCCGGCCGCCGTCGCCGAGAAGATCGCCTGGATCCGGGCGCTGGCCGAGAAGGAGGGCCGCAGCGTCCGGTTCGGCATCCGTCTGCACGTCATCACCCGTGACACGGGCGAGCAGGCGTGGGCGGAGGCCCGACGGCTGCTGGCCGGTTTCGACACGGAGACCGTACGGGCCGTCCAGGCCGGGCTCGCCCGCAGCGAGTCCGAGGGGCAGCGGCGGATGCTCGCCCTGCACGGCGGCAGCAGCGACGAACTGGAGATCCACCCCAACCTCTGGGCCGGCATCGGACTGGTGCGGGGCGGCGCGGGCACGGCGCTGGTCGGCAGCCATGACGAGGTGGCGGACCGGATCGCCGAGTACCACCGGCTGGGCATCGACGAGTTCGTGCTGTCCGGATATCCGCATCTGGAGGAGGCGTACTGGTTCGGCGAGGGCGTGCTGCCGCGGCTGGAGGCGCGAGGACTGTGGAGGCACCCCTTCCCGGGCGCGACGGCCGTACTGCCCGCGGCCCAGGTTCCGTTCGCGGGCGCCGGGAGCCGGTGAGGTCCGGCCACGGGACACGGCGGTCCCGGCCACGTGAACTGGCCGGTCGGGGGCGGGAATCGGCCACGCCGTCACGCATTCCCTAGATTTCCTATCGAATTACTAGGGAAGTGTTGACCCCTGTCGGTGGAGCGAGTGAGGATGACGCCATGACGATCGCTCCCTCGGCCCCGGCCGCTCCGTTCGGCGACTCCGAGCGGGGCGCGGCCGCGCTGTCGGCGGACGCGGCCCCCTGGGAGGCGGGACCGGACGACTGGCGACATATCGCGCGTGAGCTGGCCGACGACCTCGCCACGGACGCGGTCGAGCGCGAACAGGCCGGCAAACCCCCGCTCGACGAGGTCGCCCGGCTGCGTGAATCGGGACTGCTGACGCTGCTCGTACCGGCCGAACGCGGCGGCGGGGGCGCGGACTGGCGCACGGCCTACGCCGTCGTACGGACCATCGCGGCCGCCGACGGCGCCGTCGGCCATCTGCTGGGCGCCCACTACTTCCTGTCCTACTGCGCCCGGTTCTTCGCCGGGCCCGACCGCGCCGCACGCGTCGAACGGGCCTTCGCGGCCGGGCAGTGGTACTGGGGCGGCGGCATCGCCTCCCAGGAACCGCCGCTCATGCTGACCCCCACGGCGGGCGGCTATCTGCTGGACGGCCATCAGTGCTACGGCTCCGGAGTCGGCGTCGCCGACCGCCTGCTGGTCCGCGCCGCCGTGCCCGGTACCGGCGAGCCCCTCGCCGTCCTCGTCGACCCCGCCCACCCGGGGCTGGTGGGCGGCAGCTCCGGCGACACCTTCGGCCGGCGACTGGCGGCCGCCGGCGGCGTGGGCTTCGACGCCGTACCGGTCACGCGCGACGACGTGCTCGGCTCCCTCTCCGCCGACGACGGTGCCCTCTCGCCCTACGCCGGCCTCGCCGCGCCGACCGCACGGCTGGTCTCCGCCCAGTTCTGTCTCGGCGTCGCCGAAGGCCTGCTCGGCGAAGTCCGCGAACACGGACGGACGGTGAACCCGTCGTGGGAGTCGTTCCCCCCGCAGCCGTGGCAGGGGCACGCACCGCAGGATCCGTACGTGCTGACCGCCTACGGCGAACTCGCCGTCACCGCACACGCCGCGTCCGCCCTCGCCGACCAGGCGGTGGCGGCCCTGACCCGCGGTCTCGCCCAAGGTGAGGACCTCGACGACGAGGAGTGCGCGCAGATCGCCGTCCTCGCGAGCGCGGCCGAGGCCGCCGCCGCACGGGCCGCGCAGGACATCACCACCCGCGCCCTGGACGCCGTCGGCGCACCCGCCGCCTACGCCCGGCACGGCCTGGACCGCTTCTGGCGCGACACCCGCACCCACACCCTGCGCGAGCCGGTCGCCCACCGACTGCGCGAGGTCGGGGACTACTTCCTCAACGGCGCGCACCCCCCGTTCAGCCTCCCCGCCTGACCGGGGGACCGGCCGGTGGGTACGGGCGCGGCGGTGATGGATAATCTCAGCATGCGGATCTCGGCGAGGGCGGACTATGCGGTGCGGGCGGCATTGGAGCTGGCCGCGGCAGGAGAGGACACCTCGCTCAAGGCCGAGGCCATCGCCGAGGCACAGGGCATCCCGCACAAGTTCCTGGAGGGCATCCTCGGCGACCTGCGCCGCGGCGGCCTCGTGATCAGCCAGCGCGGCGGCAAGGGCGGCTACCGGCTGGCCCGTCCGGCCGACTCGATCCCCATCGCGGACGTGATCCGGGTGGCCGACGGCCCCCTCGTCTCGGTGCGCGGCGTACGCCCGCCCGACCTCTCCTACATCGGCCCCGCGGAGTCCCTGCTGCCGCTGTGGATCGCCGTACGCGCCAACGTCCGCAAGATCCTCGGCGAGGTCACCCTGGCGCACGTGGCCGCGGCCAAGCTGCCCGACGACGTGCTGAGCCTCGCGGACGACCCCGAGGCGTGGACCAACCCCTGACCGGCGTCTCGCTGCTCGGCGGCCCTCTTGACGTGGCCGGGATGTGGCCCGACACTCCACTCAGGGAATCCTAGTGAATTGGTAGGGAACCATGGGTCGCACCGCGCTGGACCTCGGCAGTGACGTGGTCCGCGTCGCCGTCCGGCCGCTGCCCCTGCTGACCTCCCGCCGCCACATCGATCTCGCCCGTGTGTGCAGCGCCGCGAGTTCCCCGCACGGTGAGGGCGGCACGCCCGTCCGCGTCTGAAGCTCCCCTCACCCTCACGCTCACCTGCCGCATCCCGGCCGCCGCCGCGCGCCCGAGCCGTCGTATGCCCATGACCGAGCACCCCCAGGGAGACGCATGTCCGCCCCAGCTCCGACCGCCGTGCCGTCCTTCCGCAGCAGGATCGGCTGCGACGCGCGCAGCGGCTACTACGCCGCGCCCCGCCGCTACCGGCTCCACCTCTCGCTCTCGTGCCCGCACTGTCTGCGGATCGCCGTCACGCACAGCCTCCTCGGCCTCGACGACACCGTCCCGGTGACGCTGCTGCCCGCGGTTCCCGACGCCGAGGACGGCGGGCACCTTGAGCTGCGCCCGCTGTACGAGGCCAGTTCGCACCAGCACCCCGGGCCGGCCGTCGCACCGGTGCTCAGCGACGCCTGGACCGGAACCATCGTCAGCACCCACGCCCCCGACATCCTGCGGGACCTGGCCCGCAGGTTCGGCGGCCGTGGCCCCGACCTCTTCCCCCGCGGCGCCGAGGACGCCATGGACGGCATCGCCCGGCTCTGCGAGCACGACATCACTAGGGCTGCGCAGCGCGCCGGGGAGCCGCACACCGACCCGACCGCACGTGACGCCGCGCTGGCCGCACTCCTGCGCGCACTGGACGAACTCGACCGGCAACTGACCACCCAGGAGTACGTGCTCGGAGCCGAAATCACCCTCGCCGACGTCGAGTTGTGGGTCACCCTGGTCCAGCTGGACACCGTGCACCGCCACCACCTCTGCGCCGACGCCGTGCACCGCGTCACCGCCCACCCGCACCTGTGGGCCTACGCCCGCCGGCTGGCCGCCCACCCCGCCTTCGGCTCCCATCTCGACCTGGACGCCATCGCCCGCAGGCACCACGCCCACTGCCGCGGCCAGGAGGCGGCCGGCGCCGCGGTTCCGATCGTCGACTGGACGAGGTGATCCGCGCCGATCCTCAGCCGGCCGGCTTCTCCCACACCGACACGTGCCGACGGCTCTCGCCGGTGAACGGCTCACGCGTCCAGCTCTCCCACCGGTCGCGGGGCCGCAGGCCGGCCAGCCGGGCCATCAGGTCCAGCTCGGCCGGCCACACGTACCGGAACGGGATCGACGAGTGCTCGGCCCGGCCGTCGACGATGGTGACGTAGTTGGAGCTCATCGCCTGGGTGGCGGGGTCGTAGGTGTCGAACGCCCAGCGGGTGTCGCTGATGTGGAACGGTACGGCGCTCTGCCCGGGCGGCAGCCGACGCAGCTCGGGCACCCCCACCTCGACCACGAAGCAGCCGCCGGGCCGCAGATGCGCGGCGGCGTTCAGGAAGCAGTCGACCTGGGCGTCCTGCGTCGTCAGGTTGTTGATCGTGTTGAACACCAGATAGGCCAGCGCGAACTCGCCCGCCACCCGCGTCGTCGCGAAGTCCCCGATCGTTACCCCGACGGCATCGCCGCCGGGCTTGGCCCGCAGCCGTTTCACCATCGCGCGGGACATGTCGATGCCGTGCACCGGCACGCCCCGGCCGGCCAGCGGCAGCGCGATCCGGCCGGTGCCGACGCCGAATTCGAGCGCCGCGCCGTCACCGGCGAGCCCGGCCAGCAGGTCGACCGCGGGGTCCACCGCGTCGGGGTGGGACATGTCCGCGGTGTCGTCGTCGTAGTCGGCCGCGACGTCCTCGCCGAAGTAGCCGTCATCGGTGTAGTTGTCGTCGTCCGTGTAGCCGTCGTCGGTGTAGCCGTTGTCATCGGTCACGCCGGGACCGTACTGCCGGCCGTCGGGCCCGGGCACCCGAATTTCCGTGCGCGGGACCGGACTCGGGTGCTGGCACCACCCTGACCGGGGGGCTGGGACGACTGTGCTCGCCGCCTTTGCGACCTAGCTTCGTGAATGACGGGAGCGGGCCGAGTCGAGGAGACGTGATGAGCGCATTGAGTCGAAGGAACGTGTTGCGCGGCGGCGTGGTCGCCACGACGGCGGGGGTCGTGGCGCCCGGAGTGGCCGGCGCGGCGAACGGGGCGTCCGGCGCTCCGCCGCCCGGACCGGCCATGGTCGGACGCGGCGAGCCGCGGTACCGGTCGCTGGCGTCCCGGGGCTACAACCGTCGCTTCGTGGGCGACCCGGAGCACGTGTGGGTCGTCGGCACGACGGCACATGTCGTACGGGCCGTGCAGGAGGCGGTCGACAGCGGGCGGCGGATCACGGTCCGCGGCGGCGGCCACGGCTTCGAGAACTTCGTCGCCGACCCGGCCGTCGAGGTGGTGGTCGACCTGTCCGCCATGACGGCCGTCGCCTACGACCCGGGCCGCCGCGCCTTCGCGGTCGAGGCCGGTGCGCTGCTGGGCGAGGTGTACCGGAGGCTGTACCTCGGCTGGGGTGTGACGATCCCGGCCGGCTGGTGTGCCGACGTCGGTGTCGGCGGCCATGTCCCGGGCGGCGGCTACGGCCCGCTGTCCCGGCTGATGGGCCTGTCCGTGGACCATCTGTACGCGGTCGAGGTGGTCGTCGTGGACCGCGGCGGCAGGGCGCGCAGTGTGGTGGCCACACGTGAACCGGCCGATCCGCACCGGGACTTGTGGTGGGCGCACACCGGAGGCGGAGGCGGCACCTTCGGCATCGTCACCCGCTACTGGTTCCGCACACCCGGCGCCCTGGGCGACGACCCGTCCGGCCTGCTGCCCGCCCCGCCCTCCGGTGTGCTGAGCTTCTCCGTCTCCTGGGACTGGCAGCAGCTGGACAGGACGTCCTTCACCCGGCTGGTCCACAACCACGGCGCCTGGGCCGAGCGGCACAGCGCCCCCGACTCGCCGTACCTCGCCCTCTACAGCGAACTCGCCCTGACCCGCCGCCCGTCGGGTACCGTCCTCATGATCGGGCAGGTGGCGGCGGACTCCGGTGCCGAGCGGATGCTGGACGAGCACCTCGCGGCGATCAACCGGGGCGTCCCGGTCCAGCCGGTCCGCACGGTGCGCAACCAGTCCTGGCTGGCCGCGGCCCTGGCCGGCTCACCGGGCGACCCCGGACCCGTCTACCGGCTGAAGGTCAAGTCCGGCTATCTGCGCCGCCGTTTCACCGACCGGCAGATCGACGCCCTGCACCACCACCTCACCCGGCCCGACTACGACCACCCGGGCGGCAGCGTGAGCCTCTACACCCACGGCGGCAAGGTCAACACCGTGGCACCGGACGCGACCGCGACGCCCCACCGCGACGCGAGCATCAAGATGTTCTACGTCAACGGCTGGGAGGACCCCCGCGACGACGCCCGGCACATCCGCTGGCTGCGTGAGCTCTACGAGGACCTGTACGCCGACACCGGCGGCGCCCCTGCGGCGGCCGACGGCGCGTTCATCAACTACCCGGACACCGACCTGGCCGACCCGGAACGGAACACGGGCGCTCCTTGGCAGACCCTGTACTTCGGCGACAACTACCGTCGGCTCCAGCGCGTCAAGGCGAAGTGGGACCCCCGTGACGTCTTCCACCACGCCCTGTCGGTCAGGCCGGCTTCACCTCCACCGGCAGCTTCTTGATGCCGTTGACGAAGTTGGACCGCACGCGTGGCACGTCGCCGGCCGGCCTGATGTCGGCGATGCGCGGGATCAGCTCCTCGAACATGATGCGGATCTCGGTGCGGGCGAGCAGGTTGCCCAGGCACAGGTGCGGGCTGCCCTTGCCGAAGGTGACGTGGTCGTTGTCGGCGCGGGTGACGTCGAAGTCGTACGGATTGCCGAAGACCTCCTCGTCACGGTTGCCCGAGGCGAACCACATGACGACCTTGTCGCCCTCCTTGACCCGCTTGCCGCCGAGTTCGACGTCCCGGGTCGCGGTGCGGCGGAAGTGGTAGACGGGGGAGGCCCAGCGCAGGAACTCCTCGACGGCCGTCGGGATCAGCGAGGGGTCCTCCTGGAGGCGGGCCAGCTGCTCGGGGTGCTGCAGGAGGGCCAGCATGGAGTGGGAGATGGTGTGCCGGGTGGTCTCGTTGCCGGCCACCACCAGCAGCAGGAAGTAGTTGTCGAAGTCCTGCGCGGAGAGCGGGACCCCGTCGCGCGGGACCGTGTTGACCAGCTTCGACACCAGGTCCGTGCCGGCACCGCCGCGCCGCTGCCGGGCCAGCTCCCGCCCGTACTCGAAGACCTCGATCGAGGCGGGGGAACGGAACGGCAGGTCGCGGTACTTCTCGCTCTCCTCGCTGTGCAGCAGCACGTCCGCGTAGTCGGGGTCGGTGTGGCCGATGATGCGGTTGCCCCAGTCGATGAGCTGCTGGTTGTCCTCCGGCGGCACGTCCAGCAGCCGCGCCAGGACGTTGATGGGGAAGTCCGCGGAGACGTCGGCGACGAAGTCGAAGGTGCCCTTGGCGAGGGCCGCGTCCAGGGTCGTCGCGGTCAGCCCGCGCAGGAAGTCGCTGTAGCTGTTGATGACGCTCGCGCCGAACTGCCGCTGGATGACGCTGCGCAGCGCGCGATGGCGTACGCCGTCCATCTCCAGGATGGAGGCGCGTTTGCTGATCTGGTCCTCGTCGACCTCCTCCAGGTTCACGAACCTCGTGGAGGTGAAGGTCTCGGGGTCGCGGTCGACGCGGGCGATGTCGGCGTGCCGGGTCAGCGCCCAGAATCCGGAGTTGGGGGCGTCCTCCGGCTGCCAGTGGACGGGGTCCTCGTGGCGCAGGGTGTGGAACATGCGCCAGGGGGTCACGCCGTCGGTGAAGTTGTCGAGGTCGGCGAGGTTCACGTCGGCGAGCGGCATCGGCTCGGGGGCGGCGGTCATGGGTGGCTCCAAACGGTCACAGGTGGTAGGCGTACTCGGTGAACTCCCAGTCGGTGACGTGCCGTTGGAAGCGTTCGACCTCGTTGCGCTTGTAGGTCAGGAAGGATGAGGTGAAGCCCTTGCCGAGCAGTTCGGTCAGGGCCGTGTCCGCCTCCAGGGCGTCCAGCGCGGCGGACAGGGTCGTGGGCAGCAGGCCCGACCTGGCGGTGTCGTAGCCGTAGCCCTCCAGCGGCGCGGGCGGCTCCTCGCCGGCCCGGATGCCGAGCAGTGCCGCGGCGATCGTGCCGGCGACGAGGAGGTAGGGGTTGGCGCTGGCGTCGCCGAGGCGGAGTTCGACGCGGGCACCCGAGCCGCGCTCCGGTGGGATGCGGACCATGGCGCTGCGGTTGTCGAGACCCCAGTCGATCAGCCAGGGCGCGAGGGTGTCGGGGCCGAAGCGTTTGTAGGAGTTGACGGTCGGGTTGGCCAGCGCGGCGAGCGCGGGCGCGTGGGCGACGATGCCGGCGACGGCGTGCCGGGCGGTGGCCGAGAGGCCGTACGCGCCCCCGGGGTCGTCGAAGGCGTTACGGCCACCCTCCTCGCCGGTGGCCTCGCAGGACAGGTGCAGATGGAAACCGGAACCGCCCGCGTCCCCGAACGGCTTGGCCATGAAGGTGGCGGTCCTGCCCTCCTTGCGGGCCAGCTCCTTCACCGCGGCCTTGAAGCGGAAGGAGCGGTCGGCCGCGTCCAGCGCGTCGGAGTGGGTCAGGTTGATCTCGTACTGGCCGCCGTCGAACTCGTGGTTGCCGGTGATAACGCCGATGTCCAGATCGCGCAGCTGTCGCAGGGTGCGCAGCAGGTGGTTGTCGGGGTCGGCGCGCAGTCCGGCCGTGTAGACGGCGCCGGTGACCTCGGGGGCGCGGCGCCAGCCGGTGGGGGTGCCGGGGGCGGGGGCCAGCAGGAAGTACTCCAGCTCCGGGCCGACGACCGGGCGCAGGCCCTGTTCGGCGCAGCGGGCCAGCACCGAGCGCAGCAGGTCGCGGGGTGACTCCGGGGCGGGGGCGCCGGTCGCCGGGTCGGTGACCTCGCCGAGACAGGTGGCGACACCGGGCTCCCAGGGCAGCACGGTCAGGGTGGACAGGTCGGGGCGCACGGTCACGTCCGGCAGGCCGGCGTCCAGGCCGCCCGCGACCGGGACCACGTCGCCCTGCGGGCTGGTGTGGTAGACGGCCCGGCAGAAGGCAAGACCGTGCTCGCACGCCGCCGGCAGATGCTCCACCAGGACGTCACGGGCGCGGTCGGTGCCGATGAGGTCGGGATACATGACCCGGACCACGTCAACGCCCTCGGCGGTGAGCCGCTCCAGGTGCCGGCGGATGTCTGGGATGTCGTGAGCGCTCACCGATGTCTCCTCGGGCGGAGGGCGGATGGGATGGGTGGCGTGAGGACGACCTGAGCAGAAGGGGGGCGGCGTGGGGGAGGGCGCCCCGGCAGTCGTCGTTTGAACCCGAACGGTATGGACACGATTCGCCGTCCCGCAAGGGGGTGGCCGCAAAAATTTATCCACCTGGACAGGTATTGACCAGGGTCCGGCGGCTTCCTATGTTGTTTGAAGCCAAACGAGTAGGGGGTGCGGATCTCGCACCCCTTTGGCCCAGGGGCCCGGCCGACAGGCCGGCCGGGCCCCGTCCACCCCCTTCCAGGAGGAACGGCCATGAAGGTCGTCGTCGACATGAACAAGTGCCAGGACCACGGACAGTGCGTCTTCGCGGCCCCCGACGTCTTCTCGATGGACGACGACGGACACCTCGTGTTCGTCGCCGAGCCCGACGACACGCTGCGCGACGACGTCGAGGAGGCCGCCGACGTCTGCCCGCTCCAGGCCATCCGGATCGAGGACTGAGCCCATGACCGGACGCATCGTCGTCGCCGGCGCCTCGATGGGCGGCCTGCGCGCCGTGGAACAGCTGCGCGCGGCCGGCTGGACCGGCGCGATCACGGTCGTCGGCGACGAGCCGCACATGCCGTACAACCGGCCGCCGCTCTCCAAGGAGGTACTGGCCGGCAAGGCCCCCTTCGAGTCGCTGGCCTTCACCCCGAAGGCGGCCGCCGCCGACGTGGAGTGGCGGCTCGGCACGAGGGTCGTCGCGGCCGGCCTCGACCGCCGCGTCGTCGATCTCGACGACGGCTCGGCGATCTCGTACGACGGACTCGTCGTCGCCACCGGCATGCGCCCCCGGCGGCTGACCTGCCCCGGCCCGCTCACCGGACGCCACACGGTCCGCACCCTGACCGACGCCCAGGGACTGCGGGGCGAACTGACCCGGCCGGGCGTGCGTGTCGTCGTGGTCGGCGCCGGCTTCATCGGCTGCGAGGTCGCCGCAACGGCCGTCGGCCTGGGCGTGTCCGAGGTGACCGTCGTGGACCCGCTGCCCCTGCCCATGGTCGGCCCACTCGGTGAACTGCTCGCCCGCGCGCTGCTCGAGCGGCACCAGGAACGCGGCGTGCGCTTCCGGCTGGGGACCGGGGTCGCCGGGTTCGAGGGCGACGACCGGGTGACCGGGGTCGTCCTCGGCGACGGCAGCGTGCTGCCCGCCGACGTGGTGGTCGAGTCCGTCGGCTCGGTCGCCAACGGCGAGTGGCTGGACGGCAACGGCCTGGACCTCTCCGACGGCGTCCTCACCTGCGAACACCTGCGCGTCGGCGGCCGGCCCGAAGTGGTCGCCGTCGGTGACGTCGCCCGCTTCCCCAACGCCCGCTACGACGGCGTGCCCCGCCGTGTCGAGCACTGGTCGATCCCGACCGACAGCGCGAAACACGCGGCGCGGATGCTGGTCGCCGAACTGACCGGCGTCCAGGCCGACTTGGCTCCGTTCGCCCCGCTGCCCACCTTCTGGAGCGACCAGCACGACTTCCGGTTGCAGTCCTTCGGAGCGCCCGTCCTCGGCCTCGGTGACGTCCGGGTGCTGGACGGTGATCCGGACCGTGATCCGGAGGGTGACGTGCTCGTCGGGTACCACGCCGACGGGCGGCTCGTCGGAGTCGTGGCGCTCGGTGGCCACGGCGCCGCCATGGGTGCCGCCCGTTATCGCGCCCAACTGCTGAAGCAGCCCGCCCTCGCCGCGTAAGGAACCTCCTCATGTCCTCAGTTCGTGGTTACTTCCATCCCAAGACGGCCAGTGGTGCGTCGTCGCTGATTCCGTCGCCGCCGTGGCGCTACTCCGGTGACCTGCTGACCGTCGAGTACCGGACCGATCCGGCGCGCGTCCGCGAACTCCTGCCGGAACCACTGGAGTTGGCCGACGAGGATCCCGGTGCCGTCGCGCTGATCTGGGCCGACTGGCAGTCGTGCTCCGGGTCCGGGGCGGAACTGTTCGATCCCGTGCTCTCGCAGTACAAGGAGGCGTTCGCGGTCGTGCGGTGCGGGTTCCGGGGGCGGACCTATTCGCGGTGTGTGTACATCTGGGTGGACAAGGACTTCGCCATCGCGCGGGGACTGCACCAGGGGTATCCGAAGAAGCTCGGGTCCATTCACCAGACGCGGCCCCATCCGTACGGGCCCGCTCCGCGGGTCGAGGCGGGGGCTCGGTTCGGGGCGACGCTGGCTGCGGCGGATCGGCGGTTGGCTCAGGCTGTGGTGACGTTGCGGGAGCCTTCCGAGTCGAACGGGTTCGTGAATGCGCATCCCATGGCTCATCACCGGTGGCTGCCCTCGATCGAGAAGGGCAAGGGGTTGGCTCTCGATGAGCTGATCGAGACCGGGGCGGCTTCTTTCGAGGGTGGTCAACCGTGGGTGGGGGATGCCGAGTTGGAGCTGTTCGAGGCGCCTACGGAGGAGCTTGCCCGGCTGGAGGTTCGTGAGCCGATCGCTGCGTATTTCCGGCAGGTCGGGGTGGTTTGGGATGGGGGGCGGCTGCTGGAGGTCGGTACGTCGGAAGCGGCTGCCGGGTGAGGTCGGTGGCGGTCTGCCGGTTCGTTGTGGCTTGTCGCGCAGTTCCCCGCGCCCCTGGGTGGGCCGGATCCCCCTTCGTATGAATGGAGCCCTTCTTATGGCTGACAAGATCGTCGTCGGCGGTGTCTCCGTCGACACCCGGCACTGGATCGGTGGCGAGCGGGTCGCTTCCGATGAGACCTTTACCGACGCCTCGCCCATTGACGGCAGTGTGATCGGTGAGATCAGCCGCGGCGGCCCCGCCGAAGCCCGGGCCGCCGTCGCCGCCGCCCGCGACGCCTTCCCCTCCTGGGCGGCCACCCCCCGCGCCGAACGCGCCCGGATCCTTCACGCCATCGCCGACGGCGTGGAGAAGCGGATCGAGGAACTCGCCATCGTCGAGACCACCGACAACGGCGCCCTCCTGCGTTCGCACCGCCGTGGGGTCATGCCCCGCGTCGCCCACAACTTCCGGTTCTTCGCCGACTGGCTGCTGAAGCTGGGGCACGAGGACTTCGAGACGCGGGGGCACAACAACCACGTCAGCTGGGACCCGGCTGGCCCCTGCGTGCTGATCACCCCGTGGAACGCGCCGCTGATGCTGGCGACCTGGAAGGTGGCCCCCGCCCTCGCCGCCGGCAACACCGTCGTGCTCAAGCCCGCCGAGTGGTCGCCGCTGACGGCCTCGCTCCTCGCCGACATCGCCGCCGAGGCCGGGCTGCCCGCCGGTGTCCTCAACGTCGTCCAGGGCTACGGCTCCGAGATCGGCGACGCGCTCACCTCCCACCCGGACGTACGCCGGATCAGCTTCACCGGCTCGGTGCCGACCGCTCGGCGCATCGCCGCGTCCGCCGCCGCGAACCTGACGCCGCTCAGCCTCGAACTCGGCGGTAAGTCACCGCTGTTGGTGTTCGCCGACGCCGATCTCGACCTGGCCGTCGAGCTAGCCGTGGAGCAGTACGACAACGCCGGGCAGGTCTGTCTCGCCGCCACCCGGATCCTGGTGGAGGAGTCGATCGCCACGGAGTTCACGCGCCGGTTCGAGGAGAAGGCGGCGGCGCTCACACAGGGCGACCCTCGGGACGAGGCCACCGACATCGGGCCCAACATCCATCCCCGCCAGCTTCAGAAGATCGACGGCTTCGTGCGGCGGGCGATCGAGGGCGGGGCCCGTGCCGTCATCGGCGGGCACCCCGGCGATGGCCAGTACTACGCGCCCACCCTGCTCACCGAGGTCGCCCAGGACTCCGAGATCGTCCAGGAGGAGGTCTTCGGGCCGGTCCTGACCCTCCAGACCTTCGCCGACGAGGACGAGGCCGTACGGCTCGCCAACGACACCCGGTTCGGGCTCGCCGCCACCGTCGCCACCGGCGACCCCGAGCGCGCCGAACGGGTCACGGCACAGCTGGTCGCGGGCACGGTCTGGGTCAACTGCTTCTTCGTACGGGACCTCCAGGCGCCCTTCGGCGGCTCACGCCACTCCGGCGTCGGACGCGAGGGCGGCACGTGGAGCTTCGACTTCTACTGCGATCTGAAGAACACCGTCACCGCACCTGGAGGGTGGAAGTCCCATGGGTGAGATCGTCGGGGCGGGCCTGCTCGCCCACGTCCCCACCATCGTCCTGCCGGAGGCCGACCGGCTGGAGCTCAACGAGGGCAAGGAGATCACCCTCGTCACCGGGCTCCGGCAGCTGCGCGCCGAGGTGTTCGAGCGGGACGACTACGACACCGTCGTCGTCCTCGACTCGCACTGGGCCACCACGGTCGAGTTCGTCGTCACCGCGCAGTCGCGCCGAGCCGGGCTCTTCACCTCCGAGGAGCTGCCGCGCGGCATGTGCCGGATGCCGTACGACTTCCCGGGCGACCCCGAACTCGCCCGCAACATCGAGAACTTCGCGGACCGGCACGGCACCTGGATCACCGCGATCGACGACGACCACCTGCCGATCTACTACGCCACCATCAACCTCTGGAAGTTCCTGGGGGAGGGGCTTCAGGACAAGCGGTGGGTCACCATCGGCGTCTGCCAGACCGGTGACATGGAGGACCATCTGCGGCTCGGGCGGGCCCTGGCCGACGGTATCGCCGCCACGCCGGGGCGACGCGTGCTGCTCATCGCCTCGGGTGCCCTGTCGCACACCTTCTGGCCGTTGCGCGAGTTGCGCGACCACGAGGCCAGCGACCCGGCGCACATCTTCACACCCGAGGCCCGCGAGGCCGACTACGAGCGCATCGCCTGGTTCAAGGAGGGCCGTCACGACAAGGTCCTCGACACCATGGACGAGTTCTGGAAGTACAAGCCCGAGGCGAGGTTCTTCCACTATCTGATGATGGCCGGCGCCCTCGGCGAGCAGGCCTGCGTCGCGAAGGCCCGGCAGTACGGGGAGTACGAGAACTCCATCGGCACGGGCCAGGTCCATCTGTGGTTCGACCGGCCGGCCGACGGCTGGACCGGCACCGGCCGGCCCTCACCGTCGTATCAGAGCATCCCGCACAGCCGCCCCCAGGAGGTCTGAGACATGGCAGCGTTTTCCGAGTACCGCCGCATCCTCCTCGACGGAGCCGCCGTCCAGGCCGGTGTCGACGGGGCCGAACTCGTCGCCGGTGACGGCCGCCGCGTCAAGATCGAGGAGGCGCAGCACCTGCCCCCGGTGGTCCCCTCCAAGGTGATCGCCGTCCACCTCAACCACCGCAGCCGCGTCGACGAGTTCCGGATCGAACTCCCCGACACCCCCACCTACTTCCACAAGCCGACCTCCTCCCTCAACTCCCACAAGGGAGCCGTCGTCCGGCCCGAGGGCTGCAAGTGGCTCAACTACGAAGGGGAGGTCGCCATCGTCATCGGCAGGACCGCGCGGAACGTCTCGCCGGCCGAGGCGGGGGAGTACATCGCCGGCTACACGATCGCCAACGACTACGGGCTGCACGACTTCCGCGACACGGACGCCGGTTCGATGCTCCGCGTCAAGGGCTCCGACACCCTCTGCCCACTCGGGCCGGGGCTGGTCACCGACTGGGACTTCCACGGCAAGCGGCTGCGGACGTACGTCAACGGCGAGGTCGTCCAGGACGGTTCGACCGACGAGATGAAGTGGGACATGCACTACCTCGTCGCCGACATCGCCCGCACCATCACCCTGTACCCGGGCGACGTCCTGCTGTCCGGCACACCCGCCAACTCCCGGCCCGTGCGGCCCGGCGACGTCGTCGAGGTCGAGGTCGAGGGCCTCGGCCGGCTCACCAACCACATCGTCACCGGCCCCACCCCGATCCGCGCCGATGTCGGCGCCCAGCCGACCGAGTCCGAGGAGGTGCTGTCCACCGCGCTCGGCGGCGACTGGGAGTTCCGCGGCGTCCGCCCGCCCCGGCGTTGACCGTGCGCACGGCGTCGACCAGCCGTACGGCGGTGTCCGACCCGGCGGGTAAGGTCGCGAACATGACCGCATCCGCCGAGGAGCCCGAGGAAGGCCAGGAGGCCGGGGACCACAAGCCGCGCCGGCGCATGAACTACGGCGAGGGGCGTGAGGCCCTGCTGAACGCCGCGGTGCGGGTCGTGGCGCGCGGCGGGCTGCGCAAGCTGACCTACCGGGCGGTCGCGCAGGAGGCGGGCACCACGCACGGGCTGGTCGTCCACCACTTCGGCTCGCGCGACGCGCTGATCGAGGAGACCCTCGCCCACACCATCCGCACCTCGCTCAACACCAGCGCGCTCGAACCGGGCACCGGCAAGGTCGCCGACTTCTCCGTCGGCGTCTCCGACATGGTCACGGCCGGTCCGGACACCCAGGCCTTCCAGTACGAGCTGCTCCTGGAGGCCCGGCGCCGCCCCGAGCTGCTGCCGCAGATCCGTGCCCTGTACGACGGCTACTTCGACGCCACCGAGCGCGAGCTGTCCCGCATGCTGCCCGACGGCGCCGGCCGCCCGCTGACCCGGCTGGTCTTCGCCGCCCTGGACGGGCTCGTGCTGCACCAGCTCGTCTTCGGCGAGCCCGGGACCACCGACGCCGCGATCGAGGAGCTGCGGGGGCTGCTGCGGCTGCTGGCGGCCGACGGTGGCGAGGCAACCGGGAACGACGGTCCCGAGAACGACGGTCCCAAGATGCCGGGAAACGACGGCTGACCTGGGCTTTTCGGGACCCTGGGCAGCCGTCGCCCGGGGTCCCTTTTCATTGCCGTATCCATCCTTCGCCGCCCTCGATTCACCGTCGTACCAATTCTTCGCAGAAGCCCTTGCCAAACGGATAGTTCCAGCCCACCATGAGGCAACTCGTTTGGCCTGAAACGAAGTCCTCTTCTCCAGGCAGGTGATCCGAGTGGACAGTCAGACGGCGGTCCGGAACCAGACCGCGCCCGACGCCTCCACCGCAGGCAAGCTCAAGCCCAACTCGCTCGGCGTGCTGGGCATCCTCTTCTTCGTCCTCTCCGCCCAGGCGCCGCTGACCGGCGTCGCGGGCGCCGTCCCGATCGCCGTGGCCATCGGCAACGGGGCCGGCGCCCCCGCCGCCTATCTCGCGGCCGGCCTGATCATCCTGCTGTTCTCGGTCGGCTTCGTCGCCATGGGCCGGCATGTGGTGGACGCCGGGGCCTTCTACCGCTACATCGGCAAAGGGCTCGGCCGCAGCCTCGGCAACGGCAGCGCGGCCATCGCCCTCTTCGCGTACTGCGCGATCCAGGCCGCCATGTACGGCCTGTACGGGGCCACCGTGAGCGGACTGCTGGCGCACTACGCCGGGGTGGACGTGCCCTGGTGGGTGTGTGCCCTGGTCACGATGGCGATCGTGCAGGTGCTGGGTGCCCTCGGCATCGAGATGGGCGCCAAGGTGCTGGCCGTTTTCGTGCTCGCCGAGTTCAGCGTCCTGGCCGCCTTCGCCGTCGTCACCTTCGTCAAGGGCGGGGGCCCCGAGGGGCTCGGGCTCGCGGACACCTTCTCGCCGGGGGCGGCCCTCGACGGGGCTCCGGGTGTGGCGCTGATGTTCGCCGTGGCTTCCATGATCGGCTTCGAGGCCACCGCGATCTACGGCGAGGAGGCACGCGAACCCCGCAAGACGGTGCCCCGGGCCACCTACCTGGCCGTGGCCCTCGTCACCGGCTTCTTCGCCTTCGCCTCCTGGATGCTGATCTCCTCCTACGGCGCCTTGAAGGCGGGAGCGGCCGCCGGGCAGGCACTGGAGGGCGGTGACTCCACGGCATTCGTCTTCGCGCCGATCGCCGCGCAGTTCGGCACCTGGGTCAACGACGTCCTGCCGATCCTGCTCGCCACCTCGCTCTTCGCCGGCATCCTCGCCTTCCACAACTCGGCCAACCGCTACCTGTTCTCGCTCAGCCGCGAAGGGCTCCTGCCGCGCCGGCTGTCGGCGGTCAACCGCCGGCACTCGCCCGGCGTCGCGGGCTTCGCACAGACCACGATCGCCGCGCTGCTGGTGATCCCGTTCGCGCTCGCCGACAAGGACCCGGTGGTGACCCTGTTCTCGTGGGGCAGCGGCGTCGCCGTGCTGGCGATCATGCTCCTGTACTTCCTGACCTCGGTCTCGGTAGTCGCCTTCTTCCGGCGTGAACGCCTGGACACCCGGCCGTGGAACACGCTGATCGCACCCGTGCTGGGGGCACTCGGGATCGCCGGTGCGATCTGGCTGATCGTCGAGAACTTCACGACCCTCATCGGCGGCGAACGGTCCACCGCCGTATGGCTGCAACTGACGGTTCCGGCCGTCCTGGTGCTGGGCGTCGCCGCTGGCCGGCTGACGCGCACGGGCCGTTCGTAGGTCAGGCCGGCCACCGGGTCGACGGATCGTCGGCCGGGGGCGGGCGCTCGCCCGGTGCTTGGGGCGTCCGCCCGACCTGGGGTGTCCAAACGGGCCGTGTGTCGGCCCCGGTCCGGGGTGTCCGCCTGATCTCGGATGTCGGCCCTGGGCGTGTGCCGCTGCTGCAGGTCTGGGCGGTGTCTGCCCGACCTGGGGGTGTCGGTCTGGGCCGTGTGTCGCCACTCCAGGCCGGAAGGGCAGCGCAACCTCGGGTGTCGGCATTGGCCGTGTGTCGCCGCCGCAGGCCTGGCGGTGTCTGCCTGACCCGGGGGTGTCGGTCTGCGCAGTGTGCTGCCTCCCCAGGCCTGGGGAGGCAGCGCGACCTCGGGTGTCCGCTGTGGTCGTGTGCCGCCTCTGCAGGCCTGGGGGTGTCTGCCTGCCCTGGGGTGTCGGTCTTGGTCGTGTGTCGCCACCCCAGGTCCGGGGAGGCAGCGCGATCTGAGGTGTCGGCCCTGGCTGTGTGCCGCCTCCCCAGGCCTGGGGAGGCAAGCGCGACCTCGGGTGTCCGCTCTGGCCGTGTGCCGCCACTTCAGGCCCGGGGCGGCAGCCCGACCTCGGGTGTTCGGCCCTGGCCGTGCGTCGCCACCCCACGCTCAGGGCGTTCGCCCGACCCGGGGTGCCCACGCGGGCCGTGTGCCGACCCCGGCCCGCGTGGGCGCCGAACCTCGCCTGTCCACCCCGGCCGTGCCCCGCGCTCCCGCCCAGGTGCCGCCAGCCCCGGCCCGTGCTGGCCCCCCGGCGTGTGTCCGTCAGACCACGGCAAATCCGGCCGATGTCGTCCTTCCCCAAACGTTCTCTCTGGAGGTCCCCGCATGCTGGACATCACCCACGAAGAGTGGCTGCGTCGCGCCAAGTCCCTGGAGCTGTCCGGGGCCCATCACATCGACGGTGCCGACGAGCCGGGCTCAGGAGGGCACTTCGTGGCCGTGTCACCCCGGGACGGCCAGGTGTTGGCGCAGGTCGCCGACGGGGGCGCGGCCGAGGTGGACGTGGCCGTGGCCGCGGCCCGCAGGGCGTTCGACACCGGGCCGTGGCCACGCCTCGCGCCCGCCGAACGCGGCCGGGCGCTGCTGCGCCTCGCCGACCTGCTTCAGGAGCGGCGCGCCGAACTGGCGCTGGCCGTCAGCCTGGAGATGGGCAAACCGATCACGGACGCGTACGACATCGAACTGCGCGCCGCCATCACCACCTTCCGCTGGTACGGCCAACTCGCCGACAAGCTCACCGACGAGTCACCGCACACCACCCCCGACGCCCTCGCCCTCGTCACCCGCGAACCGGCCGGCGTCGTAGGCGCCGTCGTCCCCTGGAACTTCCCCCTGACGCTGGCCGGCTGGAAACTCGCCCCGGCGCTCGCGGCCGGCTGCACCGTCGTACTGAAGCCGTCCGAGAACTCCCCGCTGTCCGCCCTGCTGCTCGGTCGGTTGGCGACCGAGGCAGGGCTGCCGCCCGGTGTGCTCAACGTCGTCAACGGCCACGGCCCCGTCGCCGGACGCGCCCTCGGACTCCACCCCGACGTCGACGTCCTGGCCTTCACCGGCTCCACCGCCGTCGGCCGTCACTTCCTGCACTACGCCGCCGACTCCAACCTCAAGCGCGTCTGGCTGGAACTCGGCGGCAAGTCACCGAACATCGTCCTGCCCGACGCCCCCGACCTGGAGAAGGCCGCCGCCACCGCCGCCTGGGGCATCTTCTTCAACCAGGGCGAGATGTGCACCGCGCCCTCCCGGCTCCTCGTGCACTCCTCGATCGCCGACCGGGTCACCGAGGCCGTCGTCCGGCGAGCCCGGGAGCTGCGGGTCGGTGACCCCCTCGACCCGGCCACCGAGATGGGCGCCCTGGTCGGCGAGGCCCACCTGGGGCGCGTGCGGGACCACATCGCGACGGGCCTGAGCGAAGGCGCCCGCCTGCTCACCGGCGGCTCCCGCACCCTCACCGACACCGGCGGCAGCTTCCTGCAGCCGACGGTCTTCGACCACGTGGACCCCGGCATGCGGCTGGCCCGCGAGGAGATCTTCGGGCCCGTTCTGTCCGTCCTCGCCTTCGACGACCTGGACGAGGCCGTACGGCTGGCCAACGCCACCGAGTACGGCCTCGCCGCCGGCCTGTGGACCTCCGACCTGTCCACCGCCCACCGGGTCTCCCGCGCATTGAAGGCCGGCACGGTCTGGGTCAACTGCTACGAGGAGGGCGACCTCACCGTCCCCTTCGGCGGCATGAAGCAGTCCGGGAACGGCCGCGACAAGTCCGCGCACGCCCTGGAGAAGTACACCGAACTCAAGACCACCTGGATCCAGCTGTGAACCGTACGTCCTCCCGCCCGCTGATCGCCGTCCCCGCCCGTTTCTCCGCCACCACCTCGGCCCTCCGGTACGCCGCCGAGGTCAACGCCCGCGCCCTGATCGACGCGGTGTGGCGAGCGGGCGGCGAACCGGCGAGCATCCACCCGGCCGACCCCGCGGACGCCGACGTGGGGGAGCGCCTCGCCCGCTTCGACGGCGTACTGCTCCCCGGCGGCGGCGACCTCGCCCCGCACCGCTACGGCGCCACCGACATCCACGGCAGCGTCTACGACGTGGACGACCTCCAGGACGCCTTCGACCTCGAAGTCGCCCGGCGGACCCTCGACCTGGGCATCCCCCTGCTCGCGATCTGCCGCGGCGCGCAGGTCGTGAACGTCGCCCTCGGCGGCACGCTGGAACAGGACATGGGCGGCCCCGACCGCGAACACCGGCACCTCGTGCACCCCGTGCCGATCCGGCCCGGCACCTTGCTGGAACAGGCCACCGGCGCCGAGAAGGCGGAGGCCTCCTGCTACCACCACCAGCGCGTGGACCGCCTCGGCGAGGGGCTCACGGTGACCGCGAGAGCCGCCGACGGGACGGTGGAGGGACTCGAACTCCCCGGCGCGCGAGGGTGGTTCACCGCGGTGCAGTGGCATCCCGAGGACACCGCCCACCGGGACCCGGCGCAACAGGGTCTCTTCGACGCCTTGGTGCGGGCCGCCGCACGCTAGGCCCTGGCGCTCCTGATCCGGGCGCCGCTCAGGCCCGCGGCCGGCGCCCGCTGCGCCGCGGTGCCGGCTCGGCGCCGTCGAGCAGGGTGCGGCGGCGCTCCTCGCCCCGCTCCTCGACCTGCAGCACCACCTTGCGCAGCCCCTCGGCGACGCTCCGGCACTCCTCGCCGCTCAGCTGCCCGGCGACGAACGCCTCCTCCTCGTTGAAGGCCGGGAACAGGCGCCGCATCAGCGCCTCGCCCTCCTCGGTCAGGCTGAGCAGCACCAGCCTGCCGTCGGTCGGATGCCCGGCCCGCTTCACGAGCCCCCGCCCCTCCAGCGTCCGCGCCACCCCGGTGAGCGTCCCCTTGGAGATCCCGGCCTCCTCCGCGACATGCCGGGTCTCCGACTCGCCCCACACCCACACCACCCAGAGCACCACGAACGCCGTCCACGTCAGATCGGCGCCGCGCAGCACCGAGTTCTCCAGGTGCTGGCGGACGGTGGAGGCGGCGCGGTAGATGTTGGCGACGACGGCCATCTGCTCCCGGTGCAGCGCGATGCCACCGAGCTTGGCCTCGGCCAGCTTCTCGGCTTCGGTGATCGATCGTTGGCCGGGCATGGCACGCTCCTTCGCCGCGGGGAAGTCGGACAGCGGTGTCGTTCGGGTTCAAATTGTACGAAGGAACCCCGACCGCCCACTCCCGAGGGGGTCCGTGGAAATGGCGTGGCCGGACGCGTCGCCCTCCCCCGAAGGCGGCGCGCCCGGCCACATCCCCCGGCGCCGGACTGTGGACGCAGCGTCCGTGCGCGTCAGCGGATCCGTGCCGTCACCAGCACATGACCGCTGTCTCCCCCGATCCCCAGTTGGCATAGAGACGCACTCGGACGAAATACCGGCGGCCCTTGACGAGGCGGACCTGGACGGTGGCGTTGCGCGGGGTGCCGCCGTCGTCCTCACCGGTGACGTAGCGGGGCTCGCCGTCCCGTTCCTCGAAGACCACGACGACGGTGTCGCTGTCGCCGAAGGTGCCCACCGTGTACGTGCGGGTCTCCGGCGGCGCGACGACGAAGTCGGCCTGCTCGGCCGGGCCGAGCCGCAGCGGTACCGAACGGAAGGGCACCAGCTCGCGCGGACCCGTGGGCTCGGCCGGCGGGTACCAGCGGCGTACGAACTCCTTGTCGGCCTTGGACAGCACGCCGGGCGGGTTCAGGCCCGCGCGGAACTGCTCCGGCTCCAGGATCAGCCCGGCCGAGAAGCCGTACTCCATGATCGAGTGCGGGTCCCAGACGGAACCGTTGACCTCGTTCGGGTCGAGCTTGCGCAGGATGTTGAAGTACGTCGTGTCCCGGCTCCAGTAGTTCGGCGGGCCCGCCAGATCGGTGTACACGGCCTCGTCGTCCCAGTGGATGCCGGCGAACGGGCTCTGGTGCTCGTGCAGCATGCCGAGCGCGTGCCCGATCTCGTGCAGGGCCGTGCCGCGCTCCCCGGGCGCGGTCAGGTCCCAGCCGAAGTTCATCGTGCGCTCGCCCCGACCGACCCCGAGCGCGTCCTTGCCGACGTGCGACCAGGAACCGTCGCCGAGCTGGAACCCGATGCGCAGCTCGGCCTCCGACCGGTCGCCCACCTCCACGAACGACAGCCCGATACCGAGGTCCTGCCACTCCTGGAAGCACTCGCGCACGACGTCCCGCTGCTCCTTGCCGCCGGCCCACGGGACATGCCCGCTGCGGCCGGTCTCCGGGTCGGCGATCACGGATCCGTCGCCGTCCCGGTCGAAGAAGTAGTAGTGCAGCACCGTGCCGTTGACCCACATCCGGCTTCCGCCGATGAGCGCACGCAGCCGCTCGGCGGCCAGTCCCGGTGCGAACGCGGGGACCGACCGCTGCGCGAGGGAGCAGTACCGTGCGGTCATGCGAAACAGGGTGCCGTCGACCCGCTCCGGGCGCCTGAGTCGAGGGCTACTCAAGTACCCCTGTATCAAGGGTGAGTCACCGTGCTCCTACTCCCGTGACGACTTTCGAACGGGACGCGAAGACCCTGGACAGGCCCTGGCCCTTCACCGGCCGGGCGGACGAACTCGACCTGGTCCGCGGGTCCTTGGCCGCCGGTCGGCACGGCATCGTGATCACGGGCCCGGAGGGCTGCGGCAAGACGCGGCTCGTCACCGAGGCCGTCCGCGGCGCCGACTGCGCCCGGGTGGTCGGCACCCCGGAGACCCGCCGGATCCGCTTCGCCGCGTTCGCGCACCTCGTCCCCGAGTCGGCGTCCCTGCACGGCGCCTTCCAGCACCTGTCCGGCGTACGGCTGCTCCTCGTCGACGACGCGCATCTGCTCGACGACGCCTCCGCCGCCCTCGTCCACCAGCTGGCCGTGCAGGGCCGCACCCGCCTCCTGGTCGTCACTACCGACGGCGCCCCGGTCCCGGGCGCGATCTCCCGGCTGTGGACCGGTGACCTGCTGCCCCGCCTCACCCTGGAGCCGCTGTCCCGCGAGGAGACCGGCCTGCTGCTGGCCGGCGCGGCCGGCGGTGACGCCCTGGAACCGCTCACCGTGAACCGGCTGCACCGCCTGTGCCGCGGAGACCTTCGGCTGCTGCGCGACCTGGTGGCCGGCGCACGCCGGCGCGGGCTCCTCACCCGTCTCCCGGACTCGGCCGCATGGGCGTGGCGCGGTCCCGTGCCGGTCACGACCGCCGTGCGCGAGCGCACCGCACACCTCCTCGACCGCGGCTCCCCCGAAGAGCGCGAGACCCTCGAACGCCTCGCCTTCGCCGAGCCGCTGCCCCTGCACCTGGACGAACTCCCGCTTCGTGTCCTGGAACACCTGGAGGCCGACTCCCTGGTCCACGTCGACGACCAGGGCGCCGTCCGCCTCACCCACCCCCTGCACGGCCCGGTGCTGCGGGCCGCGGCCGGCCGGCTGCGGGCGAGGCGGCTCTCGCGGACGCCGGAACAGTGCGGACCCGCCCTCGACGCCGAGCGGGCCGAGCTGACCCGCCGTATCGAGCGGGCGGACGTACGGGCGATGCCGACGCCCGTGGGGGAGTGGCTGGCCGCTCAGGGCGCCCCGGTGCCGGCCGGGTACGCGGCCGTACGCGCCCGGTTCGCGCGGCTGCGCGGGGAACTGCGGGAGGCGGCCGCATGGGCGCGGGAGGGGCTGCGGGAACACGGCGACGATCCGTCCTGCCGCCTCGAACTCGCCCTCGCCGCAGCGCAGTCCGGCGACACGCCGGCCGCGCACACGATCCTGGGTGGCCGCTCCCACGGGGGTGGGGCGGTCACCCGGCCGACAGCGGCCCGCGGCGCCGCCGACGGGGGCGACCTCACCGACGACGCGTACGACGCCGTCCGTCTCGGCGCACCCGAGCGTGCCGCGGGCCGGCTGACCGGCGTCTTCGCCGCGCACGCCGAGGCGCTCGACCGCGCCGACGGTCCCGCGCTGGACCGGGTGGCCGGGGAACTGGAGGAGCGCGGCTTCCTGCTGTTCGCGGCCGAGGCGCACGCCCAGGCCGTACGGGCCCACCGCGACCCGAGCGCCGCGCGCACCTCACGCACGCGTGCCGTCACCCTGGCCCGCCGCTGCCAGGGCGCCCGCACCCCGGCGCTCTCCGGCCTCGTCCTCGGCGAACTGACGGCCCGGCAGCGGCAGATCGTCGACCTGGCGGCCGCGGGTCTGAGCAACCGGCAGATCGCCGAGAAGCTCACCCTGTCCGTCCGCACCGTCGGCAACCACCTGTACAGCGCCTACGCCCGCCTCGGCGCGAGCGACCGCGGCGCCCTGCCGTGGCTGGTGGCGCTGCCGGACGCACAGTCGGCGTAAGGACTCCCGGCCGCCTGTGTCGATCAGGCCGCGCCGAACGCCGAGAACGCCCACCCCGTGGCCTGGTGCAACGCGTCGCTCGGCAGCGCCGCCCGCGCGTCGCGCAGTGCCTCCGCCAGGGACAGGCCCTCGCTCAGCCCCTTGTGCAGGGCGAGCATCAGCGGCACCACCGCGGCGTCGTTGACCGGCGCCGTGCACGCCACCACCCCCGCCGTGCCCAGCGGCAGCAGGGCGGTGACCAGGCCGAGCAGTTCGTCGGCGCCGACGGAGGCGAACCGGGCGGTGTCGCAGCAGGACAGGATGATCCGGTACGGGCTGCGGTCCAGGCGCTCGAAGTCGTGCACCACGATCGGCCCGTCCGCCATCCGCAGCGACGAGAACAACGGGCTGTCGGCCCGGAACGTGCCATGGGCGGCGATATGGGCCAGCGCGGCGCCGTCCAGCTCCTCCAGCACCCGCGGCACGCGCGCCTCGGCGTGCTCCAGGACGACGGCACCGCCGTACCGCCCCGCCAGATGCGGCACCTCCGCACCGCCCGTCGCGAGCCCCGGCCCCCGCACCAGCACCTGGCGGCCGCCCGCCGGGGCCTCGGTCTCCCGGGCGCGCAGCCAGCTGCTCGCCGACGGCGACACGCTGAGCACCCGCTCCCGCAGCGACGGAAGCAACGCCCACGGCACCCGGTGCAGCCGGGCCGGCGGCACGATGACCACCGGGCCTTCGCCCAGATGGGCCGCGGCCGGACCGAGCAGCAGCTCCTCCAGGCGCCGCCCCGCGGCCTCCACCACCGCGAGCCGCCCCTCCGCACCCGGATGGGCCAGCCGCCGCAGCCCGGCCTGGACGTGCTCGGCCTCGGTCTCCGCGTCGGCCAGCAGCCCGGCCTCGTACCGACGCACCCGCCCCTGCCCGCACAGCAGCACCTGCACTCGCCCGTCCAGCACGGCGAGTTCGACCAGCCGTACGCCGTCCTCGTCCAGCCGCTCCAGCAGCCGGCCCGGGTCGAAGCGGTAGCCGTCGCCGGGCGTTTCACCGCGCAGATGCAGGGTCCGGGAGCGGATCTCCCGTTCCAGGCGCCGCTGTTCGCGCTCCAGCGCCGGCACCGGACGGGCCTCGCTGCGGGCCTCCTCGGCGCGCGCCGCGATCTCCCGGAACGCCGTCAGGTCGCTCTGGAGCGCGGGGTCGGCCGGCGGGCGGGTCGGCGGCGTCGACAGGGCGGTGGCCCGCCAGCGTTCGCTCCACACCAACAGCCGGCGCGGACTGCCGGAGTCCAGGCTGGCCTGCTGGGCGAGCGCGGCGAGTTCGGCGCCCTGCGCGCTCGCGCGGGCCCTCAGCTCCGAGGCGCCCAGCGTCATCCGGTGCGCGTCGAGCACGTCCAGGCCACGCCGGCAGGCCTCCACGACACCACGCCCCGAACCGGCCGCCCGGGCCCGCAGCGCCTGCGCCGCCCAGCCCGTCATCCGCGCCAGCGGCGGCCCGCTGTGCCTGCTGCGGGCGGCGTCGCGCAGATGCCGCTCGGCGTCGGCCCGCCACCCCAGGGCGAGCGCCATCCGGCCCGCGAGCAGCGAGGCCTCCGGCGCGGCCGGCGCGCCGAAGGAGGCCAGCCGCTCCGCGACCGCCGCCGTGTCGGCCACCAGCCGCCCCGAACTGCGCCCGGCCGCCACCCGCGCCTCGATCAGCACCAGCCGGGCATGCGTCTCCCACCAGCTGCGCCGCTGCCCCGCGAACAGCCGTACGGCCATGTCCGCGCGCGCGATGGCGGTGTGCGCGTCACCCGCCAGCCGGGCGGCCCGCGCGGCCGCCAGCAGCAGCTCGGCCTTGCGGGTGGACTGACCGCCGATCCCGTCGAGCACCCCGATCGCCGCGTCCGCCTCGGCCAGCGCCTCCGGGGCCAGCCCCGCTGCCATCAGCACCTCGCAGCGGCGGATGTTCAGCATGAACGTCGGCGTGCCGAGCTTGGCGTACCGTTCCTCCGCCTCGTCCAGCAGCCTCAGCGCCGCCGGTATGTCGCCCGACCGGAAGGCGGCGAGCCCCCGGCTCTCCACCGCGTCGGCCTTGTCGTGCTCCTGGCCCGTGGTGTCCCACAGCGCCTCCGCCGCGGTGAAGTCGGCATCCGCCCGGTCCATCGCGCCCAGCGCCAGATGCACGGTCGCGCGCAACGTCAGCGCCCGTGCCGTCCAGATCACGTCGTCCATCTGCCGCAGCACGGGTATCGCCCGGCGCACGTCCTCCAGCGCCTCCCGGTGCTGGCCGAGCACCCAGCGCGCGTAGGCCCGACGGAACAACACGCGCGCGCGGGTGTGCCCGCTGCCCCGCTCCACCCCGCGCTCCAGCGCGGCCAGCCCCTGCTGGGTGCGGCCCGCGTGCACCAGCGCGACGCCGAGCGCGGCCAGGACGTCCGCTTCCCGGTCGGCCGAATCCGCGCGTGCCGCGAGATCCCGGGCACGCCGCAGGTGGTACAGGGCGATGCGCATGTCGCCCCAGTCGCGCTGCCAGATGCCGATCACCTGATGGGCGACGGAGGCGTGCAACGGCGACGGATCGGCGTCGAGCACCCCTTCCGCCCTCGCCAGCGCGTCGTTCGGGGCGGCGAACACCATCGGCAGCAGTTCGAGAACCGAGTCGCTTCCCGCTGTCACTCCACGGATGGTAGTTGCACCGGAACGACGTCACACAGGTTTGGCGCTGTATCAATCAGCCACTTGCGGGCTCTGATTGACGATTGCTGCCTCAGGGGGAGGACACGCCATGGCACCACAGCGATTTCACGAGCAGTTCGAGCAGATCCAGCGCTCCATGCCCGACACGCCGCTCGCGATGGGACCGGACGACTCGGCCGAGTTCATCTACGAGAAGGGCTACGTCCTCGTCCGTGACGGCGAGGACGCCCGCGTCGTAGAGGACACCGTCCGCGCGCACTTCACCGCCGACCCCGACCTGGTCCAGGACCATGTGCGCCGCGCGGGTCCGCGGACGAACCGTTCGGGCATCACGCGTATCCAGGTCGGCGACCCCGGCGCGGGCGACCGCAGCGGCGATCCCACCGTCGCGCACGCCCTGCGTGCCCTGCGGGAGACCGAGGGCCGCGCCGGACGCCGGCTCGTCAGCCGCAACCACCTCGTGGGCATCACGGGAGACGTCAACTCCTGCCCCGGTGACGAACCCGCGCCCGCCCCGCTCGCCGACGGCACCAACCCCACGGCGGCCGAGGGCGCCCACGACCCGTCCAGCGCGGTCGGCGTCCTCGTCATCGACACCGGCCTCATGCACGACTACCGCTCCTTCCCGTTGCTCGCCCACACCGAGGGCGACGCCCAGGTCCAGGAGTGCGACGAGCAGGGAGTCCTGCGGCAGTACGTCGGCCACGGCACCTTCATCGCCGGGCTCGTCGCCGCCGTCGCGCCCAACACGGACATCACCGTCCGCAACACCCTGCACGACGCGGGCGCCATCCTGGAGTCCGAGTTCGGCGAGAAGCTCTTCGAGGCCGTCGACGAGGGCGGCTGGCCCGACATCCTCAGCCTCTCCGCCGGCACCTCCAACGGCCGCACCGACGGCCTGCTCGGCGTCGAGGCCTTCATGCGGGAACTGCGCGACCAGCGCACCCTGCTCGTCGCGGCGGCCGGCAACAACGGCAGCGCCACGCCGTTCTGGCCCGCCGCCTACGCCGACCGGCCCGACTACCAGGACGTCGTGCTGTCGGTCGGAGCGCTGCGCGGCGACGGCGAGTTCGGCGCCTGCTTCAGCAACCACGGCGGCTGGGTGAAGGTGTACGCGCCCGGCGAGCGCCTCACCAGCGCCCTCACCGGCTTCGACGGGCCCGTGCCGTACGTGTACCAGCACTCCACCTACGACGCCTGCCGCTACGGCTTCGGCTACTCCTGCACCTGCCAGTCCCCGCGCCACACCGGCCTGTTGAGCGAGCCCGGCGGCACCGCCAAGCCCGACCAGGTGATGTTCGAGGGGTACGCGCAGTGGAGCGGCACCTCGTTCGCCACGCCCCTCGTCGCCGGCATGATCGCCGCCCACATGAGCGCGCAGGCGGAGCGCGACCCGAGGGTCGCCCGGTACAAGATGCTCGCCGCGAACTCCGGGTACGCGGAGGTGCGGGGGGCGCATGTGCCGGCCCTTCGCCCCCCGACCTGGCGCCCTGTCCCCGTCACCCCGCCGGCTCCTCGCTCATGAGGGTCGGAACCGTCCCCTCCGCGGCGTACGATGACTTGCCGTACACGAGGGGTGGGACTGTGGACCGTGCAGATGTCGGTGCGTTGGTCCAGTCCGCCGTCGACGGCGACGCGGCGGCCTGGAAGGCGCTCGTGGAGGGGCTGAGCCCGCTGGTGTGGTCCGTCGTGCGCGCGCATCGGCTGGGGGACGCCGACGCCCATGAGGTGTACCAGACGGTTTGGTTCCGCTTCGCCCAGCACCTCGGGCGGATCCGCGAACCCGAGAAGGCCGGGTCATGGCTCGCGAGCACCGCACGGCACGAGTGCCTGAAGGTTCTCAAGAGCCTGCGGCGGCTGACCGTGACGAGCGATCCGCAACTGCTGGACCGGGTCAGCGAGGACCGTACGCCCGAACAGTCGGTCCTGGACTCCGAGGAGGCCGCCGCCGAGTCCGAGCGCATCCGCTGGATGTGGCAGGAGTTCGAGGAACTCGGGGAGCGCTGCCGCCAGTTGCTGCGCGTCCTGATGGCCTCGCCGCCGCCCAGCTACCAGGAGGTGTCCGCCGCACTGGGCATCGCCGTGGGCAGCATCGGGCCGCTGCGCCAGCGCTGTCTGCGCCGCCTTCGGGCCCGACTCGACGCACGGGGAGCGCTGTGAACGACGACATGCACGACGACGGGTTCGACGGCGAACTGCTGGAGGAGGAGCTCCGCCAGGCCGCCACCATCCTGGACCCGGTACCGGCGCAACTGCGCCAACTCGCCGTCGAGGCCTTCGCACTGCACGATCTCGACGCCCGGATCGCCGAGCTGACCTTCGACTCGGTGGTGGACGCCATCCCGGTCAGAGGGGCGACGGACGTGCCGCGGATGCTGACCTTCCGCGCGGGTGAGGTGACCGTCGACGTGGAGGTGAGCGCGCAGGGCCTGCTGGGCCAGGTGCTGCCGCCGCAGCAGGCGCGGATCGAGGTGCTCGGCGGTCCGCAGACGGCCACGTCGGTCGTCGCCGACGACATGGGCCGCTTCACCAGCGACGCACCGCCCACCGGCCCGTTCGCCCTGCGGCTGCGGACCGGCGGCGAGACCGTCGTCACCGAGTGGCTGCGGGCCTGAGGCCCTTCCACGGCCTCGACCCTCGGGTCAGGGGGAGACGGCGTCCACCAGCGCCGCGAGTGCCCGCGCGAGCCGGGTGAGTCCGGGACCGGCCGGACCACCCGGCTCCGTCATGTACGTGTCCCGACGGATCTCGACCATCAGGGCACTGACGCGCGGCTCCTTGCCGTAGAACTCCAGCGGGACGTACGTGCCGCTGAACGGGCTGTCGAGTCCCGTCTCCCCGCACCCGGCGAACGCCTCCCGGGCGGCGGCGAGCAGCGCGGGCGGGGTGTGGAAGGAGTCGGTGCCCAGGCACACCGCCGGCCGTGGCCCCTCGCCGTGCAGTTCGTAGGGGAGCGGGGCGGTCGGGTAGGAGTGGACGTCGATGATCACGGCCTGTCCGGTGCCGGCGAGACGGTCGGCCACGGCGTCCGTCATGGCCCGCGAGTACGGCCGGAAGTACCGCTCGACCAGCGGGGCGGGGTCGGTGTCGGCGGGCCGCAGCGGCTGCCTGTGCGTGGTCCGGGTGTAGACGGCACCCATGCCGACGGCCTGCATCTCCTCGCGCTCGTCCGGGAACCGCTCCGGGTCCACGACCAGCCTCGACAGCCGGTTCACGAACCGCCACGGGGGGCGCTGCGCTGACTTGGCCGACGTCTCCGCGAGGTCGGCGGTGTGTGCGTCGACGATGTGGTCCAGCTCGCGTTCCAGGGCGGTGTCGTCCAGGACGATGCCGGTGCGGACGTCGGGTGGTATCTCGCGTGAAGAGTGCGGTATGTGCAGGATCACGGGGGAATCGGGCGCGCCGGGGAGCAGTTCGAACGAGGGCATCACGGTTGCTCCCGGGGTTGTCGGTTGTCTGCTGCACCGTTGGGGCTGGTCGCGCCCGCGCGGCGGAGCCGCATATCGATACAGCCCCGCGCCCCTAAAAGCGTGGCTCCGCCCCGGCCGGTACGCGACCGGTCGGGGCGGCAGCCTCAAGGCACCTGCGTCAGCTCAGGGACGCCAGTGCGGCGTTCCACGTGGCCGACGGGCGCATGACCGCGGCGGCCTTGGCCGGGTCGGGCTGGTAGTAGCCGCCGATCTCGGCCGGCTTGCCCTGGACGGCGTTGAGCTCGTCGACGATCTTCTGCTCGTTGGCCGCGAGCGTCTCGGCGAGCGGGGCGAAGGCCTTCGCCAGGTCCGCGTCGTCGGTCTGCGCGGCGAGCTCCTGCGCCCAGTACAGGGACAGGTAGAAGTGGCTGCCGCGGTTGTCGATGCCGCCGACGCGACGGGTCGGGGACTTGTCCTCGTTGAGGAAGGTCGCCGTGGCGCGGTCGAGGGCGTCGGCGAGGACCTTGGCGCGGGTGTTGCCGGTGGCGGTCGCGTACTGCTCCAGGGACGGCACCAGCGCGAAGAACTCACCGAGGGAGTCCCAGCGCAGGTAGTTCTCCTTGACCAGCTGCTGGACGTGCTTCGGCGCGGAGCCGCCGGCGCCCGTCTCGAACAGGCCGCCGCCCGCCATCAGCGGGACGACCGACAGCATCTTGGCGCTGGTGCCCAGCTCCAGGATGGGGAAGAGGTCGGTGAGGTAGTCACGCAGGACGTTGCCCGTGACCGAGATGGTGTTCTCGCCACGGCGGATGCGCTCCACCGACAGCTTGGTGGCCTCGACCGGCGCGAGGATCCGGATGTCCAGGCCCTCGGTGTCGTGCTCCCGCAGGTACTCGTTGACCTTGGCGATCAGCTGCGCGTCGTGCGCGCGGGTCTCGTCCAGCCAGAACACCGCCGGGTCGCCGGTGGCGCGGGCGCGGGTGACGGCCAGCTTGACCCAGTCGCGGATCGGCGCGTCCTTGGTCTGGCAGGCACGGAAGATGTCGCCCTCGGAGACCGGCTGCTCGATGACCACGTTGCCGCCTTGGTCGACCAGACGGACCGTACCGGCCGCCTTGATCTCGAAGGTCTTGTCGTGGGAGCCGTACTCCTCGGCCTTCTGCGCCATCAGGCCGACGTTCGGGACCGAGCCCATCGTCGACGGGTCGTAGGCGCCGTTGGCGCGGCAGTCGTCGATCACGGCCTGGTAGACGCCCGCGTAGGACGAGTCCGGCAGCACCGCGAGGGTGTCGGCCTCCTGGCCGTCCGGGCCCCACATGTGGCCGGAGGTGCGGATCATGGCCGGCATCGAGGCGTCGACGATCACGTCGGACGGCACGTGCAGGTTGGTGATGCCCCGGTCGGAGTCGACCATGGCCAGCTCCGGGCCCTCGGCGAGCTCGGCGTCGAAGGAGGCCTTGATCTCCTCACCGAAGTGCGGCAGGGCCTCCAGGCCCTTGAAGATGCCGCCGAGACCGTCGTTCGGGGACAGCCCGGCGCCGGCGAGGACCTCGCCGTACTTCGCGAAGGTCTTCGGGAAGAAGGCGCGCACCACGTGGCCGAAGACGATCGGGTCGGAGACCTTCATCATCGTGGCCTTCAGGTGCACCGAGAACAGCACGCCCTGGGCCTTGGCCTCGGCGATCTGCGCGGTGAGGAACTCGCGCAGCGCGGCGACGCGCATCACGGAGGCGTCGACGACCTCGCCGGCCAGGACCGGTACGGACTCGCGCAGGACGGTGGTGGTGCCGTCCTCGGCGACGTGCTCGATCCTCAGCGCGCCCGCCTCGGAGATCACGGCGGACTTCTCGGTGGAGCGGAAGTCGTTCTCACCCATGGTCGCCACGTCGGTCTTGGACTCGGAGGTCCAGGCGCCCATGCGGTGCGGGTGGGTCTTGGCGTAGTTCTTGACCGAGGCGGGGGCGCGCCGGTCGGAGTTGCCCTCGCGCAGGACCGGGTTCACCGCAGAGCCCTTGACCTTGTCGTAGCGGGCCTGGATCTCCCGCTCCTCGTCGGTCTTCGGGTCGTCCGGGTAGTTCGGCAGCGCGTAGCCCTGGCCCTGGAGCTCGGCGATGGCCGCCTTGAGCTGCGGGATCGACGCCGAGATGTTCGGCAGCTTGATGATGTTGGCCTCGGGCGTCTTCGCGAGCTCGCCGAGCTCGGCGAGGGCGTCCGGGATGCGCTGGTCCTCGGCCAGGTACTCCGGGAACACCGCGATGATGCGGCCGGCCAGCGAGATGTCACGCGTCTCCACGGTGACACCCGCCTGCGAGGCGTACGCCTGGACCACCGGCAGGAAGGAATACGTCGCCAGGGCCGGGGCCTCGTCAGTGTGCGTATAGATGATGGTCGAGTCAGTCACCGGGTGCTCCGCTCCACGTCTGCAACATTGCTCGACATCAAGATATCTCGTGATCGACCTCGGCTCGACAGGGGTCCGCACACGGGTGCGGGATGCGGGCCGACCGATCCGGTGACCGGGGACGGCAGCCGCCCTGGCCGCCGCCCCTCCGCCCGCGCTCCGCCGACCCGCACACCGTGCACGCCTCGGGCCAGGATCTGGCCGGATTCCTCCGGTCAGTCGAGGCGGACCGGAGGCAGCTCGGCCGCCTCCTCGGGGCCACGCTGCTGCGGGATCGCCACCGCGCCCTGCTGGATCGCCACCGTGCGGGCCGGCGCCGGGATACGGATGCCCTCCTTGCGGTAGCGCCGGTGCAGGCGCTTGATGAACTCGTGCTTGATCCGGTACTGGTCGCTGAACTCGCCGACGCCCAGGATCACGGTGAAGCCGATCCGGGAGTCGCCGAAGGTGTGGAAGCGGATGATCGGCTCGTGGTCCGGTACCGCTCCCTCGACCTCGGCCATCACCTCGCCGATGACCTCGTTCGTCACCCGCTCGACATGGTCCAGGTCGCTGTCGTAGGCGACGCCGACCTGGACCAGGATCGTCAGCTGCTGCTCGGGACGCATGTAGTTGGTCATGTTCGTCTTCGCGAGCTCCCCGTTGGGGATCACGACCAGGTTGTTGGACAGGTTGCGGACCGTCGTCTGGCGCCAGTTGATGTCCTCGACATAGCCCTCCTCGCCGCTGCTCAGCCGGATGTAGTCGCCGGGCTGGACGGTCTTGGAGGCGAGGATGTGGATGCCCGCGAAGAGGTTGGCGAGCGTGTCCTGCAAGGCGAGCGCGACCGCGAGACCACCGACGCCCAGGGCGGTGAGCAGCGGCGCTATCGAGATGCCCAGGGTCTGGAGCACCACCAGGAAACCGATGGCCAGGATCAGGATCCGGGTGATGTTGACGAAGATCGTGGCCGACCCGGCGACACCGGGCCGGGACTGGGTGACCGTCCGCATCAGCCCGGCGATCCCGCGGGCCACCGCCAGCGTCACGACGAAGATCAGCAGCACGGTCAGGATCTGGTTGACGTTGTGCTGGACCGTCCGGGTCAGCGGCAGCGCGGCGCCCGCGGAGGCCGCGCCGCCGAGGAAGGCCGCCCACGGCACCACGGTCCGCAGGGTGTCCACGATCAGGTCGTCGCCGCTCCAGCGGGTGCGGTCGGCGTGCTTGCCCAGCCAGCGCAGCAGCATCCGCAGCAGGAAGGCCGCGAGCAGCCCCGCGGCCACCGCGATTCCGGCGACGACCAGGTCGTCCACGGTGAGCGCTCGGTTCACCGGTCACCTCCGGGAAGAAGAACTGCGGCGAACCCCTTCGCCGACGGCCGGATGTGAAGTCTCGTCACGTTGTCACCTGCTCGATTCCGCGATGTGCCGTCGCGCCGGTCACCCCATCCCCCGAGACCGGCGCGAGGGCTCATCCTGCCGTATCGGGTACACGTGTTCGTGCCGGGATCGTCGGCCGGACGGCCGCATCGACCGCTTTCGGGCATTCTCCCCCGGACAGCCGCTTCCCCGGAGGCGGAACGGCCGCACGCCGGGGCTCAGTCGGTGCGCGCCCGCGGCACACGGGCGCACGCCGGACGACCACTTGACGCCGTACGTGACGGGAACGCCCCGTAGGGGCGCGAGGCTGCATCCATATGCGGCTCCGCCGCGCGGGCGCGATCAGCCCCCACGAACTCGCACCCCCCGACGGAGCAGTCGTCCCGAGCCGGCCGGGCACCGCTCCCTCCTCACATGTCAGCAAAAGATCCATGCCGCCCGGCGCCGGAGGCGAATCGAGCCGCACCCTCCAGGCTCTCCGCCAGTACGCCCATCCCGTGCGCGAGTTCCCCTCGCATCGCCGCCGGCTCGTCCAACCCGTCCTGCTCCAGCACCGAGGCCCGGTCGGCGCGCAGACAGGCCTGCGGGAACCCCGCGATCACGGCGGCCAGCTGCTCCGCCTCGGCGCGGGCGCGCCCGGTCGGCACGACACGGTTGGCCAGCCCCATGTCGTAGGCCTCGCCCGCCGGAACCGCCCGTCCCGTCAGGATCATGTCCAGCGCGCGGCTCGTGCCGATCAGCCGGGGCAGCCGTACCGTGCCGCCGTCGATCAGCGGCACACCCCAGCGGCGGCAGAACACCCCGAAGACGGCGTCCTCCTCGGCCACCCGCAGATCGCACCACAGGGCAAGCTCCAGCCCCCCGGCGACGGCGTGCCCGGCGACCGCGGCGATCACCGGCTTCGACAGCCGCAGCCGGGTCGGCCCCATCGGCCCGTCGCCCACCTCGGTGACCCGGTTGCCGCGCTCGGTGCCGAGCGCCTTGAGGTCGGCTCCCGCGCAGAACGTGCCGCCCTCCCCCCACAGCACCGCCACCCGCGCCTCGTCCTCGGCCTCGAACTCCCGGAAGGCGGCGACGAGTTCGGCGGCGGTGGGGCCGTCGACCGCGTTGCGGACCTCGGGCCTGGAGAGGACTACGGTGCTGACGTGTCCCTGGCGCTCGACACGGACCGGCATGGCGGGGCCCCTTTCGATGGTCGGACCTCGCACGTTACTGACCAGTCACATGGCCTTCCACCGGAACGGGCCGCTCAGATCACCGTCCATCCGGACCACCGGCCGCTCAGATCACCTTCCACCGCACCAGCGCACCCAACGTCAACGCCCCCGGCAGCAGCGGCAGCCACACCGTGATGATCCGGTACGCCAGGACCACCGCCGTCGCCACCGCCACCGGGCCGCCCACCGCCACCAGCGCCACGATCAGCGCCGCCTCCACCGAGCCGATCCCGCCCGGCGTGGGCACGAGGGCGACGGCCACGGTCGCCGCGAGGTACGCCAGCGCCATGTGAGCCGGCGGCACGTCCAGCCCCAGCGCGAGGCCGACCAGGACCAGCCCGGACGCCTGGAGCGCCGGGAAGGCCAGGGAGCCGCCCCACAACGCCAGCGCCCTGGAGGGGCGGGTGTGCACCGAGCGCGCCTCGCCCAGCGCGGTCCGCAGGAACGACAGCACGGCCGCGCGCAGGCGGCGTACGAGCGCGAAGACGGCGACGACCACGAGGGCCGCCGCACCGACGGCCAGCAGCAGCGGACCCCAGGCGCCGTCCGGAAGGAGCGGCCCGAGGCGCAGGGCGTGCGGGAAGGTGATGAGCAGCGCGGCCAGCAGCCCGACCCGGGCCACGCTCTCCGCGAGCAGATACAGCGCCAGCGCGGCCGAGGAACGCGCGAGCGGCAGCCCGCACACCGTCATGAAGCGCAGATTGACCGCGCTCGCGCCCAGCCCGGTGGGCAGCAGATGGTTGGCCGAGCCCGCCGCGAACTGCGTGACGAGCAGCCGCAGTCGGGGCAGCCGGTCGACCACTGCGCCCTGCCGCGTCACCGCCGCCGCCACCCAGGTCAGACAGGTCACACAGACCGCCGCGAGAAGCCAGGGCCACTTGGCCGTCGCCAGATGGCCGACGCCCTCGGCGAGCACGGCCCGGTGCCGCACCGCGACCACGACGACGAGGACGAGCGGAAGCAGGCACAGTATGTGGCGCAGCGGGAGCCGCCTGGCCAGGCGTCCCGCGGAGAGTCGTACGGCTGTCACATTCGGAGAGCCTCTCCAGGCAGCGCCAACGGCGGGTTGCGGCCGTGGGGACGGCGCCTTACGGAGAAAAGGATTGACCTCAATGTCGCTTGAGGTTCTACGGTCGCCACCATGAGCATGGAGACCACAGCCTGGACACAGCTGTACAGCGTCATGAACGCCCAGCGGGAGCGGCGTCCGTTCGCCCGCGCCACGCTGCGCCGGATCGGCGCGTTCGCCCGCCCGCACCGCCGCAGGATCGCGCTCTTCGTCGTGCTCGGGATGATGACCGCGCTGCTCGCCGTCGCGACCCCCGTGCTCGCCGGACATGTCGTCGACGCGATCGTGACGGGCGACGACGAGGGCACCGTCGTCCGGCTGGCCCTGCTGATCGCCCTGATCGCGCTCGTAGAGGCAGCCCTCGGGATCCTCGCCCGGCGGCTCTCGGCCACCCTCGGCGAGGGTCTGATCCTCGATCTGCGGACGGCTGTGTTCGATCATGTGCAGCGCATGCCGGTCGCGTTCTTCACACGTACTCGTACGGGAGCGCTCGTCTCCCGTCTCAACAACGACGTGATCGGCGCCCAGCGCGCCTTCAGCAACACCCTGTCCGGCGTGGTCAGCAACCTCGTCACACTGCTGCTCACGGTCGCCGTCATGCTCACCCTGTCCTGGCAGATCACCCTTCTCGCCCTCGTCCTGCTGCCGGTGTTCGTCTTCCCGGCCCGGCGCATGGGGCACCGCATGGCGAGGATGCAGCGGGAGGCGGCCGGCCTCAACGCGGCGATGGGCACCCGTATGACCGAGCGCTTCTCGGCCCCCGGAGCCACGCTGGTCAAGCTCTTCGGGCGCCCGCAGGAGGAGTCGGAGGAGTTCGCGAGCCGGGCCAGGAGGGTGGCCGAGATCGGCGTACGGACGGCCACCGCCCAGTCGGTGTTCATCACCGCGCTCACCCTGGTGTCCGCCCTGGCCCTCGCCCTGGTCTACGGCCTCGGCGGCTGGTTCGCCCTGCGCGGCACACTGGAGCCGGGCGCCGTCGTCTCGCTGGCCCTGCTGCTGACCCGTATGTACGCGCCGCTCACCGCACTGGCCGGCGCCCGCGTCGAGGTCATGAGCGCCCTCGTCAGCTTCGAGCGGGTCTTCGAGGTGCTCGACCTCAAGCCGCTGATCGAGGAGAAGCCGGCCGCGAAGAAGGTCCCGGACGGCCCGGTGTCGGTGGAGTTCGACGACGTCCGCTTCGGATACCCGTCCGCCGACAAGGTCTCCCTCGCCTCCCTGGAGGAAGTGGCGACCCTCGACACCCGCGGCGGCGCCGAGGTGCTGCACGGCATCTCCTTCCGCGCCGAACCCGGGCAGACCGTCGCCCTGGTCGGCTCGTCCGGCGCGGGCAAGTCGACCATCGCCCAGCTGCTGCCGCGTCTCTACGACGTCGACGAGGGCGCCGTGCGGGTGGGCGGCATGGACGTCCGTGACCTGAGCGCCGAGTCGCTGCGCGCCACCCTCGGCATGGTCACCCAGGACGGCCACCTCTTCCACGACACCGTCCGCGCCAACCTGCTCCTCGCCCGCCCGAGCGCCACCGACGCCGAACTCTGGGACGCCCTGCGCCGCTCCCGCCTCGACGATCTCGTACGGTCCCTGCCCGACGGCCTCGACACCGTGGTCGGCGAGCGCGGATACCGGCTCTCCGGCGGCGAACGGCAGCGCATGACCATCGCCCGCCTGCTGCTGGCCCGTCAACGCGTCGTCATCCTCGACGAGGCCACCGCCCACCTCGACAACACCTCCGAGGCCGCCGTCCAGGAGGCGCTGACCGAGGCCCTGGAGGGCAGGACCGCCGTGGTGATCGCCCACCGGCTCTCCACCGTGCGGGCGGCGGACCTGATCCTGGTCGTCGAGGCGGGCCGGATCGTCGAACGCGGCACGCACGAGGCGCTGTTGGCGGCCGGCGGACGTTATGCCGAGCTGTACCGGACGCAGTTCGAGCAGGGGGTCTCCGGGATGGCGGAGATCGCGGCCGAGGTCGAGGCGGCGGGGGAGGCCGCGTAGCGGACCGGTGGACGGCGCACGACCCCGATTCGGCCAACGTCGACGGCAGGACTCGTCAGGAACACACAAACATCGACAGCATCATTGCTTCGACCGTGTTCACAACCTAGTGTGCGTTCGGTTTCCCAACAGCACCGCACAGGATCTGACGTTCCCTCAAGCCACACAGTGCTCGCGCTCTGCCGTCCCGAGGAAGGCCACGTCATGCCGCACGCTCCTGAGTCCCCTGTCGGCCACGCGTCCCACACCCAGGGGGTGCCCGTCAGCCGGCGTCGTCTCCTGGAAGGCGGGGCCGCCGTCCTCGGCGCGCTCGCCCTGTCCGGATCGTCAGCGGCCGTGGCACACGCGGCCGACGGGGCCGGAGCCGCGGCCGAAACCCCGGAGTGGAACGGCCAGATCAACCTCTTCCAGGTCGGCGCCGAGCCACCGCACACCACGCTCATGCCGTACGCGCACGTGAAGCAGGCCCTGGCCGCCGACCGCACCCGCTCGCCGTACCGCATGAGCCTGGACGGCAAGTGGAAGTTCGCCTACGCCGACCGCCCCGACGACCGCGACGCCGACTTCTACCGCACCGACGTCGACGACCGGGACTGGGACACCATCCCGGTCCCCTCCGTCTGGCAGATGCACGGCTACGACTTCCCGATCTACGTCAACATCACCTACCCGTGGTGGGGCCCCAACGGTCTCGGCGAGGAGCCCCAGCCGCCGAACGCCCCCACCCGCTACAACCCCGTCGGCCAGTACAGACGTACCTTCACCGTCCCGAAGGACTGGAACGGACGGCGGACCTTCCTGCACTTCGAGGGTGTCAAGTCCGCCCACTACGTGTGGATCAACGGCGAGTTGGTGGGCTACAAGGAGGACTCCTTCACCCCCGCCGAGTACGACATCACCAAGTACCTCAAGCCCGGCACCAACCAGATCGCGGTGGAGGTGTACCGCTACTCCGACGGCGACTGGCTGGAGGACCAGGACATGATCCGGCTGAGCGGCATTTTCCGCTCGGTCTACCTGTACTCCACCCCCGTCGTGCACCTGCGCGACTTCAAGCTGGACACCCCGCTCAGCGACGGCTACCAGGCCGCCGCCCTGTCGGTCACCGCGAGCGTGCGCGCCTACGGCGGAAGCGGCGGCGGACGCTACACCGTCGAGACACAGCTGTACGACCGGGCCGGGCACCCCGTCTGGTCCCGCCCCCTGCAGCAGCGGGTCGACGTGGGTGCCGTCGGCGAGGACGTGACCGTACAGGCCGAGCGGGCCGTGCCCGCGCCGAAGCTCTGGTCGGCCGAGCACCCCTACCTCTACACCGCCGTCCTCCAACTGCGCGACCCGGCCGGAAGGGTGGTCGAGACCCTGTCCCACCGCGTCGGCCTGCGCGAGTTCGCGCTCAAGGACGGCCTGATGCGGATCAACGGCAAACCCGTCTCGTTCCGCGGCACCAACCGGCACGAGATGCACCCCGACCGCGGTATCGCGCTCACCCGCGCGGACATGGTCGAGGACATCACCGTCATCAAGCGCCTGAACATCAACACCGTCCGCACCTCGCACTACCCGAACAACCCGGTGTGGTACGAACTCGCCGACGAATACGGCCTCTACCTCGTCGACGAGACCAACCTCGAGACCCACGGCATCCGCGGCCAGTACCCCGGCAACCACGCCGACTGGAGCGAGGCGTGCGTCGCCCGCGCGCAGAACATGGTCCACCGCGACAAGAACCACGCCTCGGTCGTCATCTGGTCGCTCGGCAACGAGGCGGGCGGCGGCAGCACGTTCGTCGCCATGCGCGACTGGATCAAGTCGTACGACACCACGCGTGTCGTCCAGTACGAGGGCGACGACCGGCCGACGATCAGCGACATCCGCTCGGAGATGTACGACAGCCCCGCCACCGTCGAGTCCCGCGCCAAGAACACCAGCGACACCCGCCCGTACGTCATGATCGAGTACTCCCACGCGATGGGGAACTCCAACGGCAACTTCAAGAAGTACTGGGACCTGATCCGCCGCTATCCCGTCCTCCAGGGCGGCTGGATCTGGGACTTCGTCGACCAGTCCCTGAGCTGGCCGACCCCGGCCCGCAAGCAGTTCACGGAGGCCGGACCGGCCGGCCTGCGCGGTGAGATCCTCGCGCCCAGCGGCACCTTCGACCGCGCCAAGGGCGTCTTCGGCGGCACCGTCTTCGCCCGCGACGCGAGCCTCGACCTCACCGGCTCCCTCACGCTGGAGGCGTGGATCACCCCGCACGTCCTCGGCTACCACCAGCCCATCCTCGCCAAGGGCGACACCCACTACGCGCTGAAGCAGACCAACAAGAACCTCGAGTTCTTCATCTACGGCGGCGGCCAGTGGATCACCGCGAGCTGGGCGCTGCCCGACGGCTGGACCGGCACCGAGCACCACGTCGCGGGCGTCTTCGACGCGGACGCGGGCCGGCTCACCCTCTACGTCGACGGCGAGGCCAAGGCCACCCGCACCACCACCCAGAAGCCGGCGAAGAACACCGCCTCCCTCGCGCTCGCCACGGACACGGACAACCCCAGCCGGGAGTTCAGCGGCACCATCCGGCGGGCCCGCGTCTACGCCCGGGCCCTGAGCGCCGGCGAACTGGCCTCCGACAGCCGGGGCCCCCGTGACGACGGGGTGCGGTTCTGGTTCGACGCGGCGACGGTCGCCCTGACCCAGAAGCGGCCCAAGGAGAAGACCTTCTTCGCGTACGGCGGCGACTGGGGCGACAACCCCAACGACTTCAACTTCGTCGCCGACGGCATCGTCACCGCCGATCGCGGCCACACCGGCAAGGCCGCCGAGATCAAGCGGATCTACCAGGCGGTCAACGCCGCCCCCGCCTCCGGCGACCGGCTCACGCCCGGCGCGGCGGTCACCCTCACCAACGAGAACCTCTTCACCAACCTCCGTGAGTTCGAGGGACGGTGGGCGCTCGTGGCCGACGGAAGGGTGGTGCGGCGCGGGAAGCTGAGCCGCGCCCAGCTGGACGTCGCGCCGCTCACCAGCAAGGAGATCACCGTGCCCTTCACGGTGCCGGCCGACCCGGCGCCGGGAACCGAGTACTTCCTGGAGCTCTCCTTCGCCACGAAGGAGACGACGCCGTGGGCCAGGACCGGCTTCGAGGTCGCCAAGCAGCAGCTCCCCGTCGACGCGGGCAGCCCGGCCGTGACAGCGGTGCCGCTGGACAGCGTTCCGGCACTGACATACGAGGACGGCGACGACGCGGTCACCGTCACGGGCCGGGGCTTCTCCGTCGTCGTCGACAAGAAGAGCGGCGTCATCACCTCCTACAAGGCACGCGGCGCCCAGCTCATCACCTCCGGGCCCGTCCCGAACTTCTGGCGGGCGCCCACCGACAACGACCACGGCAACGGCCAGCACACCCGCAACCAGACCTGGCGTGACGCCGGCGCGGGCCGCAAGGTCACCGACGTCACCGTGCGCGGGCTGCGGGACCGGGCCGTCGAGATCAAGGTCGCCGGCACCCTCCCGACGACCACCGAGTCGACGTACACCACCACCTACACGGTCTTCGGCAACGGCGAGATCAAGGTCGACAACACCCTGCACCCGGGCGCGTCCTCGCTGCCGTACATCCCGGAGGTCGGCACCCTGCTGTTCCTGCCCGGCCGCCTGGAGAAGCTGCACTACTACGGCCGCGGGCCCGAGGAGAACCACTGGGACCGCAACAACGGCACCGACGTGGGCCGCTACTCCGGCACCGTCTCCGGCCAGTGGGAGCCCTACATCCGCCCGCAGGAGAACGGCAACAAGACCGACGTCCGCTGGATCGCCCTCACCGGCCGCGACGGCACCGGCCTGCTCGTCTCCGGCGAGCCGCTCCTGGAGGTCAACGCCTCGCACTTCACCCCGGAGGACCTGTCGGTCGGCGCACGCCACGACTACCAGCTGACCCCGCGTGAAGAGGTCGTCCTGCGGGTGAGCCACCGGCAGATGGGTGTGGGCGGCGACAACAGCTGGGGCGCCCACACACACGACGAGTACAAGCTGTTCGCGAGCCGCGACTACTCCTACACCTACCGGCTGCGCCCGCTGACCGAGGTCGACGAGGCGACGAGGGCGTCACGCAGGCCGACCGCGGCGGAGTGACGCACATGACCGGCGGCGAGGTGGTCCCGGCCTTCGGGTACGCCACCTCGCCGCCGGCGGGATCACGTCACGGAGTCGCCCGTCGTACCTCCCGCGCGTACGGCGCCACGGTGACCCGGTCGATCAGCGGGGCGTAGCGGGAGCGCAGCAGCACGCCGGGGAAGGTGTCCGAGGCGTAGGTGGTGCCGTCGAAGTTGGGCAGTTCCTCGGAGCGGAAGGTGATCGTGTTCTGTCCCTTCTTCAGCTGGACGGGGACGGTCAGCTCCCAGAAGTTGTTCTGGTGGAAGCTGTGCGGGAAGCCGACGCGGCGCTTCTCGCCGCCGTTGACGGTGATGTCGGCGTGGCGGGCGAGCGGGTCCGGGTTGTAGTGGGTGGCTTCGGACTGCTCGGGGTTGGAGTAGCGCACGCGCAGCGCGTACAGGCCGGCCCGGTCCGCGGCGACGGTGAAGGTCGCGGTGTTGCCGTTGCCCGGGTCGCCGCCGATCCCGGTGATCGCCGTGCCGCCGGTGGCCAGGGACAGCGAGGAGAGCGCGGCCGAACCCGCGAGCTCGGCGTCGCCCGCCTCGTACGTGCGCTCCGGCAGCGTGCCCTTGGTGGGCGTGACCGTGAGGCGGTCGACGAGGGTGGTGGACGAACCCCCGGTCAGCGTCACCTTGTTGACACCGCCCGAGAGGGAGACCGCGACGCTGCTCCCGCCCTTGGCCAGACGCAGGACGTCATGCCCGTTGACCGAGAGCCGGGCCCCCGTGCCGTCGAGGGTGTCCACCTTGAGGGTGGCCTCGCGGTCGGCGGGGGAGTAGACCCAGAACGTGGCGGTCTGGCCCCTGGAGAGCCGGGCCGCGCCTGATCCCGTGGCCGCCTGCTTCGGAAGGTCGTAGCGGGGCCGCGCGCCGCCGCCCAGCCAGGCCAGCTCACCCTCGTACACCTGACTGCCGGCGGAAGCGTCCGGCAGGGACAGGGTGAGGCGGTCGACGATGGCATCCCCCTTGGTGGCGCGCTTGCCGTCGGCGCTCTTCGCGGCGAGCGTCAACGTGTGCCTGCCCTTGGTGAGCTTCACCTTGGTGTCGGTGTGGTCCCACACCACCCACTTGTAGCCGAGCGGCAGATGCAGTTCCTGCTCGCTGTCCGCCTTCCCGTCCACGCGCACGAAGACGTTGGTCGGACCCTGCTCCTTCACACTGGCGTAGGTGTTCAGGGAGTTGGCGAAGACGCCCAGGTCGTAGGTGCCGTCCTCGGGCACGTCCACAGTGAAGTCGAGCGTCATGTCCGAACCGGTGCGCAGACCGCCGACGTCGTAGCCGCCGGAGGTGTAGAACTTCGACACGTCGCGCGGCGAGCCCTCCGGCCCGTTCTTCGTGTAGCCGGATCCGGTGTGGGCGGCGTCCTCCGCCTCGTACGAACCCTGCCAGCGCACCGGCGGAGCCTGCGTGCCCTTCGCCTTCCCGGCCGGGCTGAGGACGATCTCGTACGCCGAGGACTCCTTCAGCGTCGGCAGCGCGCCGTCGCCGAAGTCGACGACCACCGTGCCGTCGTCACCGACCTTCAGGTTCTTCTCCGTGAGCAGCTTCGGACCGGAGTTGTCGCCGACCTGCCCGCTCCACTCGATCTCGCGCACCCAGGCGTGGACCTGGCTGCCGAAGACCTTCTTCGGGACGCCCGCGAAGGTGATGTGGCCCTTGCCGGTGGACCCGCCGAAGATCAGCCGTGCCTGCTTCTTCTTCTCGTCCAGGGTGGCGACGCCCTGCATGGTGTAGTTCTGGCCGGGGAACGGCGGGGCCACGGACACGGTGTGGCCGCTCATCGAGGCGTACGAGTTCAGCAGCCACCACTGGCCGTTGCCGCGGTTGGCCTGCACGGCCGAGTCGGAGAGGTTGCCGTCGATGTTCCAGTACGCGATGTCGGCGTCCACCTTGGACTCCTCGATCGCGGACACCCACTGGATCATCTGGCCGGGTACCGAGGTGTGGTAGTTGAAGGCGTACTCGTTGATGTTGATGGGGAGTTGGGTGCCCTCACGGGTGGTGCCCTTGAACAGGTCCTTCTCCCACGCCCGGTACTTGGCGACGCTCTCGCGCACCGCCTCCGGGTGGCTCAGCTCGTGCCAGGTGATGACGTCCGGGAGGGTGCCGGCGGCGAGGGTGTGGGTGAGGAAGCCCTTGACCTGGTCGTAGAGGACGCTGGTGTTCGGTCCCGCGATGCGGGCGTCGGGCATCTTGCCCTTGATCAGCTTGTAGAAGTCGTCCCAGGCGGCGAAGTAGTCGTCGGGGTCGTTCAGCCAGCTGACCTTGTCGTAGCTCCACTCGCCGGTGCCGAACATGTTGCCCTCGGGCTCGTTGAACGGCACGAAGACGACGTTGTCCCGGTACTGCTCGGGCAGCTTCAGGACCTGGTCGACCTGCGCGGCGACCTTCTCCTTGTAGAGCTTGAGCTTCTCCGCGGGGGTGGCGCCCGGCCACTGGTAGGGGAAGCCGCGGTGGATGTCCGTCATGTAGATGTAGACATCGCCGTTGGTGGAGTCGGCCAGCGGCTTCACCACCTCCAGGGCGTCGGCACCGGGGTGCTGCGGACCGTCCTGCGCCTTCGTGGAGACCGTGCGCAGGCCCATGCCCTCCATGAGGTTGTTGGTCGGCACGTCCGGGCCGTACACCCCGTAGAGGGTGCCGGAGGCGCCGCCGTGGAACGCGCCGGTGTTCGAGCCGAGATCGACGCTGAGCTGCCCCTCGCGGACCACGGTCACGGTCGCCCGCACGGCCCGCCCCGCCGCCGAACCCGCCACCGTGAAGGTGCCCGGCGCGTCGTACTTCTCCGGCGGCACGGCGTCCCAGGTGACCGGCACGTCCCGGTCGTAGCCGTCGGAGAAGGTCGAGCGGACCGCGGCCGGGAGGGACGGGGCGGTTCCGGTCGTGGTGCGGACGTCGAACGACGTCTTCGAGAGTTCCTGGACCGTCGGCACAGCTGAGACCGTACCGGCCACCTGCTCGGCGCTGAGCGCCGTGTGCCACACGGTGAAGTCGTCGATCGCGCCCTTGAGCAGCGGGTCCGGCCAGAAGGACTTGCCGATGTATCCGGCCGCCGTGGCCGAACCGTCCAGCAGTTCCCTGGCCTTGATGGCGGTCGCGGCGGAGGAGACCGCCACACCGTCCAGGTAGGTGGTGAGCCGGCCGGCGGTGGAGTCGAGGGTCACGGTGACCGTCCGCCACTCCTCGGCGGGAAGCATCGCGTAACCGCGCACCTGTGCCTCCGCGCCCCCGCCGCCGGTGGTCACGGACGTCTGGAACAGCCCGTTGCCGTTGTACGGGGTGCTGAAGAGGTACTTGGTGGTGTTGGTGCCCAGATCGAAGATCCGCTGCCAGGACGACTTGTCGCCGCTCCACTTCACTCGGGCGGAGACCGTCAGGTCGGTCGCGTCGCCGACCACTTCACGGGGCAGGCGGACATACGCGCCGTCGGAGGTGGGCGCCCCGCCGGGCAGGGCCAGCGCCCTGCCGCCGTCGGTGCCCTCGACGGACCGGGCGGTGGAGCCGTTCACCAGGGTCGCCGACAGGCCGTTGCCGGAGCTGTCGGTGATCCGGCCGGAGGCGAGATCGTCCTGGTCGAAGGTGTAGCGGGCGGTGGGCGCGGGCGCCTCGGCCGCCTGAGCGGCGGAGACGGGTGCGGCCAGCAGGCCCGCGCCGAGAGTCAGTGCCACGGCGGCCGGGGCGCGGCGCCGGGCGGATCTGTCAGCGGATGGCATGGATCGCGTCCTCAATCCTTGGGTGGGTGTCGAAGAGTGAGCGTCGAAGAGCGAGCAAGCGTCGAACCGGTTCGATCCCACTGCGTCGCGGCGGCAGGGTGGTCTTCGGATGGCGCGGTCGGCAGCCCTGCAGTTCCGGGCAGGCGCGGTAACGAGCCCTCAGTCGTCGGAAGGATCTCTTCATCGAACCGGTTCGCGAAGCTAGCACCGGGACTCCCGGCCAGCAATCCCCCCGGCGCAAGGTTTCTCGACTCCTGTCGCCCGTACCAGGAAGTGAGGCCATTGGTGTTGACAGGCGCCCGAGGGGTTCCTACCTTCGCTTCACGCGAACCGGTTCGACAGCTGGTCCGCCATCGAACCGGTTCGACGAAGGAGTGCCGTGAACATCGGTGAGATCGCCCGGCGGGCCGGTGTCTCGCGCAGCACCGTGTCCTACGCGCTGAGCGGCAAGCGCCCCGTCTCGGAGGACACCCGCCGGAAGATCCAGCAGGTCGTCGACGAACTGGGGTACCGGCCCAGCGCCAGCGCCCGCGCCCTGGCCAACGGGCGGACCAGCACCATCGGCCTGGTCTTCCCGCCGGCCGGGAACCACTACACGGGCATGCAGCTGGACTTCATCGGAAGCGTGGTGGAGGCCGCCGCGGCCTATGACTACGACGTGCTGCTGTCACCCAGCGGCATGGACAGCGACCGTTCCTTCCAGCGGCTGCTGGGGGAGCGCAGGGTCGACGGCGCGATCCTGATGGAGATCAGACTGGAGGACGACCGGGCCGACCACCTGGCCGAGCTGGACTTCCCCTCCGTCGCCATCGGCCGCACCGCCCACCCCGAGGGCAGCTGGTGGGTGGGCCTGGACCACACCGCCCTCGTCCAGGCGTGCGTCCACCACCTCGCGGACCTCGGCCACCGCCGGGTCGCCTTCGTCAACCGCCCCGAGCAACTGCTGCGGGCCGGCTACGAGTCCGCGCACCGCGGTCTCGACGGCTTCACGAAGGCCGCCGCCGAGCGCGGGCTGACGGTCCGGACGTACTGCTGCGGCGACGACGCCGCCTCCGGCCAGGGCTGCGTGGAGAGGATCCTGCACGACGACCCGGCCACCACGGCCCTGGTCACGCTGAACGAGGCCGCGCTCGGCGGCCTCTACCGGGGGCTCGCCCAGGCGGGCCGCCACGTCCCGCGCGACTTCTCCGTCACCGGAGTCGTCGCCAGCCGCTGGGCGGAGACGGTGACCCCGCAGCTCACCGCGGCGGACGTACCGGCGGCCGAGCTGGGCCGGCTCGCCGTCGACCTGCTGGTGGAGCGGCTCGACCACCCCGACGCGCCGCCCCGGCACCATCTGCTCACCCCGCCCATCTCGCTGCGGGCCAGCACCGGTCCCGCCGGAGCCACCCGGTCCGACGCGACGCCCTGACCCCACGGCACGCCCGAACCGCTCGACCGCGCGGTCAGCCGTACCCGCTCTCCGCCCGCCACCCACTGCTTCGCCACCGGCACCCACCGCTTCGCCACTGGCACCTACTGCTTCGTCACCACTGCTTCGCCACCCACCGCCTCGGCACCCGCATGCCGAAAACCGAAGGAACCGCGATGAACAGCTCCTCCAGACGACGCCGCCTGACCGCCGCGGCCCTGACCGCCCTGGCCGTCGCCACCACCGCCACCGCCTGTGGCTCCGGCTCGGGCGGCGGCGGGTCGAGCGCGGCCGACAGCGGCACCTACACCATCTGGGACCCGTATCCGCAGTTCGACAAGAGCTCGGCCTGGGCCAAGCTGCTGGACGGCTGCGGCACCCAGGCCGGCGTGAAGATCAAGCGGACCGCCTACGACACCAGCGACCTGTCGAACAAGGCGCTGCTGGCGGCCCAGCAGGACAACTCCGCGGACGTCCTCATCGTCGACAACCCGGTGGTGTCGACCCTCGCCGAGGCCGGCGTGCTCACCACCACCGACGACAACAAGCTCGACACCTCCAAGGCGGAGGCCAACCTGGTCGCGGCCGGCCAGACGGGCGGCAAGACCTACGGCACTCCTATCGGCGCCAACACCCTCGCCCTCTACTACAACAAGGAGGTGCTGAAGGAAGCCGGCGTGGACACGGCCTCCATCAAGGACTGGAAGTCGCTGACAGCGGCCCTGGAGAAGGTGAAGAAGGCCGGCAAGAAGGGCATCACCTTCTCCGCGATCGGCACCGAGGAGGGCAGCTTCCAGTTCCTGCCCTGGTTCTGGGGCTCCGGCGCGAAGCTGACCGAACTCGACTCCGCCCAGGCCGTCTCCGCGCTGACCCTGTGGAAGGACTGGCTCGACAAGGGCTACGCGCCCAACTCGGTCATCAACAACACCCAGACCACCAGCTGGCAGGAGTTCGCCAGCGGCGACTACGCCTTCGCCGAGAACGGCACCTGGCAGCTTGCGGCCGCCGAGAAGGCCGGCTTCGACTACGGCGTGCTGCCCATACCCGGCGCCGCCGGAGGCAGCGCAGCGGCGCCGACCGGCGGCGAGTTCGTCACCGTCCCGGTCCAGGGCGACACCGACCGCTACGCCACCACCCGGAAGCTGGTCACCTGCCTGACCAGCACCGAGAACCTCTACGACACCGACACCACCCTGTCCTACGTGGCCCCCACCACCGAGGTCCAGGACAAGCAGCTGGCCGCGAACCCCGCTCTGAAGCCGTGGATCGACGCGGTCAAGGCGGCCAAGGGCCGCACCAGCGACGACCTCGGCACCAAGTACCCGAAGATCTCCGAGCAGATGTGGAAGGCCGTCCAGTCCGCCCTCAGCGGCTCGCAGTCCCCGAAGGACGCGCTGGCCGCCGCCCAGTCCGCCGTCAAGTGACCACGACCGAGGGCCACTTGATGAGTTCCACGACCCAGAAGCCGTACCGCCGCCCGGCGTCCGGCCCCGGCGTGGCCGCCACCGCCCCGCGCCGGGACCGGCCCCGCCCCGGCTCCCAGCAGTGGGCTGCCTGGGCCTTCCTCACCCCGGTCACCCTCTACCTCGTCCTCTTCTACGCCTATCCGCTCTACCGCAACCTCGACCTGAGCCTGCGCAACTACACCGTCCGCTCCTTCGTCCAGGGCGACGCCCCGTTCACCGGACTGGACAACTACCAGAAGGTCTTCGACGACCCGACCTTCGGCCCCGCCCTGCTGCACACCGTGGTCTTCACGGCCGTGTGCCTGGTCTTCCAGTACGCCCTCGGCCTCGCCCTCGCGGTCTTCTTCAACCAGCACTTCCGGCTCTCCGCGACCCTGCGGGCCCTGTTCCTGGTGCCGTGGCTGCTGCCGCTGATCGTGTCGGCGTCCACCTGGTCGTGGCTGCTCAACAGTGAATCGGGCCTCGTCAACGCCCTGTTGGGCGCCGTCGGCATCGATCCGGTCAACTGGCTGACCGCGCCGTCCTGGTCACTGACCTCGGTGATCATCGCGAACATCTGGATCGGCGTCCCGTTCAACCTGGTCGTGCTGTACAGCGGCCTGCAGTCGATCCCGGTCTCGCTGTACGAGGCGGCGGCCCTCGACGGCGCGAACGCCTGGCAGCGGTTCTGGCGCATCACCTTCCCGCTGCTGCGCCCGGTCTCCGCGATCACCCTGCTGCTGGGGCTGGTCTACACACTCAAGGTCTTCGACATCATCTGGATCATGACCAAGGGCGGTCCCGCGGACTCGTCCACGACCTTCGCCACCTGGTCCTACCAGCTCGGCTTCGGCAACCTGGTGCCCGCCTTCGGCCCGGGCGCGGCCGTCGGCAACCTGCTCGTCGTCGCCGCCCTGGTCTTCGGCCTGGTCTACGTCCGGGTGCAGAGAAAGCAGGCCCTGTCATGACCCGAAGCGGCACGCGCGGCCGGGTGAGGACGACGATCGGTCTCCTGCTGACCGGGATCATGCTCTTCCCGGTCTACTGGATGCTGAACGTGTCCCTCACCCGCGACCAGGACATGCGCAAGAGCCCACCGGACCTGTTCCCGGTGCACCCCACCCTGGCCGGCTACCGCACCGTCCTGGACGAGCAGTTGCCCTACCTCGGCACGAGCCTCGTCATCGGCCTGGGCACCGTCGTCCTGACCGTGGCCCTCGCCGCGCCCGCCGGCTACGCGCTGGCCAAGCTGCGCCCGCGCGGCGGCGGCATCCTCAGCTTCGTCCTGCTGGCCGCGCAGATGATCCCCGGCATCATCATGGCGATGGGCTTCTACGCCATCTACCTCCAGCTCGGCCTGCTCCAGTCCGTCCCCGGCCTGATCGTCGCCGACTCCACCCTGGCCGTCCCGTTCGGCGTGCTCATCTTCACCGCGTTCGTGTCCGGCATCCCCGGCGAACTGCTCCAGGCGGCCCGGACCGACGGTGCCGGGGCGCTGCGCACCTTCTGGTCCATCGTCCTGCCGATGAGCCGCAACGCCGTCGTCACGGTGTCCCTGTTCGCCTTCCTGTGGTCCTGGTCCGACTTCGTCCTCGCCGGCACGCTCGTCAACGGCGGCGCCCACGAGCCGATCACCCTCGGCATCTACCACTACATCGGCAACAACAACCAGGAGTGGAACGCCATCATGGCCACCGCCGTCGTGGCCTCGCTGCCGGCCGCGGTCATCCTCGTCCTCGCCCAGCGCTACGTCGCCGCCGGTGTGACCGCCGGCGCCGTCAAGGACTGAGTTCCCTTCCCTCTGTTCGAGTCCTGTGCTCGAGAAACGAGTCGCACCTCATGACCGCCGCCCTTCCCGGCCCGGCCTTCTCCGTCCACGACATCCCCTTCAGCACGCACGGCTCCTGGTTCGACATCTCGCCCGTGGTGGCGGAGAAGACGTACGCCGAGGACCTCCACCTCGTCTCGCACCAGAACGGCATGCACGCAGTCCTCGGACTCGTACCGCTGCACGCCACGACCGGCGAGCGGGCCGAGACCCGCGTGGCGGCCACCCCGAGCCTGCTGAGCTGGATCGGCGCGGGCGGCCGGGTCGACCTCGCCTACGAGTCGCCCGACACGGTCCGGCTGCGCGGCGCGGGTCTCGCGCTGCGGCTGCGCGCGGCGGCCCCGACCCTGACCCCGTTCAGCGGCACCTACTTCTTCCACGACGCCGCCGCCGACGCGTATGTGTTCACCTCGTACGAGACCGGCCGCCGCTACCGCGTCACCGTGCTCTGCGGCTCGGTGGCCGAGGTGTTCGGCGACCAGTCACTCGGCGGCGCCGACCGCGGCCTCACGTTCGCCGCCGACGCGGACGGTGCCTGGGAGATCGCGGTCGAGGAGATCGACACCGCACGCCCTCCGTACGCGTCGACGGCCGCCTTCGACAAGATCGTCGAGGCCGCGGGGAACGCCTTCGCCGAGTTCGTCGACACGGTGGCCCCCTGGCGTTCGCCGGCCACCCCCGCCGCCGAACTCGCCGCCTACGTCCTGTGGTCGGCGACGGTACGCCCGGCGGGACTGGTCACCCGGCCCGGCGTGCTGATGTCCAAGCACTGGATGGACAAGGTCTGGAGCTGGGACCACTGCTTCAACGCCCTGGCGCTGGCGCCCGGCTGCCCCGGCCTGGCCTGGGACCAGTTCCACCTGCCGTTCGACCACCAGGACGAGACCGGCGCGCTGCCCGACTCGGTCACGCACTCCGAGGTCCTGCGCAACTTCGTCAAACCGCCCATCCACGGCTGGGCGTTCGGCCACCTGCGCCGCAGGCTCGGCACGCCCGCGAGCCCGGCGGAACTCGCCGAGACGTACGACAGGCTGGAACGCTGGACCGGCTTCTGGCTCACGGCCCGGCGTGCCCCCGGCGAGGATCTGCCCCACTACCAGCACGGCAACGACAGCGGCTGGGACAACGCCACCACCTTCGACCCCGAGCGCGTGGTCGTCACCGCCGACCTGGCCGCCTTCCTCGCCCTCCAGCTCCGCGAACTCGCCGCGCTGGCGGAGCACCTGGACAGACCGGACGACGCCCGACGCTGGACGAGTGCCGCCGAGGAGACCCAGGCGGCGATGCTCGACCAGCTCTGGAGCGGGGAGCGGTTCCTCGCGCGGGGTGTCGCGAGCGGGGATACCTGGCACAGCGCCGGCCTGCTCGACCTGATGCCCATCGCGCTGGGGGAGTATCTGCCGGCCGAGATCAGCGCCGTACTGGCCGCCCGTATCGCGACCCATCTGACGCCGCACGGCCTGGCCACCGAGCTGCCGACCTCGCCGCACTACGTCGCCGACGGCTACTGGCGCGGCCCGATCTGGGCCCCCGCGACGGTCCTCATCGAGGACGGCCTGCGGCGCGGCGGACATCTCCGGCTGGCGGACGAGATCAGTGCCCGCTTCCGCGCCCTGTGCGAGAGGCACGGCTTCGCCGAGAACTTCGACGCCCTGACCGGAACGGGCCTGCGCGACCGCGCCTACACCTGGACCGCCGCCGGCTATCTCCTGCTGGCCGAGGCACACGCGGCCCGCGAGGCCCACTGAGGCCGTGAGGCCGGTTCGGAGGTCTTGACAGAGGGGCAGGTGTAGGGCTTCCTTGGGCTGTTGCGTATCGCACTACGGTTGTGTAGTACGCAACCATGGCTCCGGTCATGGCACGGCTCTGGTTCCCCGACACCGCGGAGTAGCGCTACAGATGACTCGCAAGCCACCTGCCGAGGACCCCGGCGACGCCCGTCTGAAGGTCGGCCCCCCGAAGGAGTACGCCGCCGGCATCCCCGCGGTCACCTCCTCGCTGCGGCACGCCGGCGAGCAGATGGGGGCTCGTCGCAGCCTGCTCACTCTGCTCCGGGTCAATCAGAAGGAGGGGTTCGACTGTCCGGGCTGCGCCTGGCCCGAGCCGGAGCACCGGCACCGGGCGGAGTTCTGCGAGAACGGGGCGAAGGCGGTGGCCGAAGAGGCCACCGTGCGCCGGGTCACCCCCGACTTCTTCGCCGGGCACACCCTGGAGGAGCTGCTCCCGCGCACCGACTACTGGCTCGGGCAGCAGGGACGGCTCACCCACCCCATGTACCGCCCGGCCGGCGGTGACCGCTACCGGCCGATCTCCTGGAACGACGCGTTCGCGGTGATCGCCCGCGAACTCGCCGCGCTCGACCACCCGGACCAGGCCGCCTTCTACACCTCCGGGCGGGCCAGCAACGAGGCCGCGTTCCTCTACCAGCTGTTCGTCCGCATGCTCGGCACCAACAACCTGCCCGACTGCTCCAACATGTGCCACGAGTCAAGCGGTTCCGCCCTGACGGAGACCATCGGCATCGGCAAGGGCAGCGTCAGCCTGGACGACCTCTACGAGGCCGACCTGATCCTCGTGGTCGGGCAGAACCCCGGCACCAACCACCCCCGTATGCTCTCCGCCCTGGAACAGGCCAAGCGGCAGGGCGCTCGCGTCATCTCGGTCAACCCCCTGCCCGAAGCCGGGCTGCTCCGGTTCAAGAACCCCCAGCGGCCCTCCGGCGTCCTCGGCGGCGGCACCCGGTTGTCGGACCAGTTCCTGCAGATCAGGCTGGGCGGGGACCAGGCGCTGTTCCAGGCGTTCAACCGCATGCTGCTGGAGGCGGAGGACGAGGCGCCCGGCACCTGCCTGGACACGGAGTTCATCGACCGGTACACCCACGGCTTCCAGGAGTTCGCCGAGCACGCCCGCAAGGTGGCGTGGGACGACGTCCTCGAGGCCACCGGTCTGACCGAGGAAGAGATCCGGACCGCGTTCGGGCAGGTGCTGGCCGCCGAGAAGATCGTCGTCTGCTGGGCGATGGGACTCACCCAGCACAAGCACTCCGTCCCCACCATCCGGGACGTCGTCAACTTCCTTCTGCTGCGCGGCAACATCGGCCGCCCGGGCGCCGGCCTCTGCCCGGTGCGCGGCCACTCCAACGTGCAGGGCGACCGCACGATGGGCATCTACGAGAAGCCGGACGACGCGTTCCTGGACGCGCTCGGCGCCGAGTTCGCCTTCACGCCGCCGCGCCACCACGGCCACGACGCGGTGGAGAGCATCCGTGCCATGCGCGACGGCGACGTACGGGTCTTCGTCGGGCTGGGCGGCAACTTCGTCGCCGCGGCCCCCGACACCGAGCTGACCGAGCAGGCGATGCGCCGCTGCCGCCTCACCGTCCAGATCTCGACCAAGCTCAACCGGTCGCATGTCGTCGCCGGGGAGCAGGCGCTCATCCTGCCCTGCCTCGGCCGCACCGAGGCCGACCTGAGGCCGACCGGTCCCCAACTGGTCACGGTCGAGGACTCCATGGGCATGGTGCACCTCTCACGGGGGAGACTCGCCCCCGCGTCCGAGCACCTGCTGAGCGAGGTCGCGATCATCTGCCGCATGGCCCGGGCCGCCCTCGCAGAGACCGGCTCCCAGGTGCCGTGGGAGGACTTCGAGTCGGACTACGACCGCATCCGCGACCGCATCGAGCGGGTGATCCCCGGCTTCGAGGACTTCAACGCCCGGGTACGGCGGCCGGGCGGCTTCGCGCTGCCGCACCCGCCCCGCGACGAGCGCCGTTTCACCACCGCGACCGGCCTGGCCAACTTCACCGCGAACCCGCTGGAGCGGCCCCATGTCCCGCCGGGCCGGCTGCTGTTGCAGACCCTGCGCTCCCACGACCAGTACAACACCACCATCTACGGCCTGGACGACCGCTACCGAGGTGTTCACCAGGGGCGCCGGGTCCTCTTCCTGCACCCGGACGACCTCACCGAGCGAGGGCTGGCCGAAGGGGACCTCGTCGACATCGTCAGCGAGTACGAGGACGGCGTGGAACGCCGGGCGCCGGCCTTCCGGGTGGTGTCGTACCCGACGCCCCGCGGGTGCTGCGCCGCCTACTTCCCGGAGACCAACGTGCTCGTACCGCTGGACTCCACGGCGGCCGTCAGCAACACCCCCACGTCGAAGTCCATCGTCGTCCGGTTGGAACCGACCTCTTGACACCCTTACTGAGGCGTCAGAGTGTTGTTGCCCATAGCGAATCACTATGCATTATCCGCAACGGTGCCCCAGGTGGCACGGCGGAATCAACGATGTTCCCTCTTGCTCGGTCGCGCATCCGTCGTCCGCGACAGAGAGTGCACTGCCGTCAGCGGAAAGGACGAGCTGATGAATGAAACTCGTGAAAGGAACGGGAGCCGAAGCCATCCCGTCGAGGCAGAGCCGCCGGGAGGACCGGCGGCAGCCGCCCGGCCCCGGACCGACCTGGCGGTCTTCGGTGTCGCCGCTGTCCTCACCCTGGCCTTCGTCGTGTGGGGCGCCACGGCGACCGACACGCTGGAGAGCGTGTCCGGAAAACTGCTGGACGGAACGATCCGGAACGGCGGCTGGGCCTTCGTCCTCGCCGCCTCGGGCTTCGTCGTCTTCGCCCTCTGGCTGGCGATGAGCCGCTACGGGCGGATCACCCTCGGCGAGGAGGGTGAGCAGCCCGAGTTCCGGACCATCTCATGGATCGCCATGATGTTCAGCGCCGGCATGGGCATCGGCCTGATGTTCTACGGCGTCAGCGAACCGCTCTCCCACTTCACCACGCCACCGCCGGGCACCGACCCGGCCGATGCCAACGAGGCCATGGAGACCGCCATGGCCACCACCCTCTTCCACTGGACGCTCCACCCGTGGGCGATGTACGCGGTCGTGGGTCTCGCCATCGCCTACAGCACCTTCCGGCGCGGCCGCCGGCAGCTGATCAGCGCCGTCTTCACCCCACTGATCGGCGAGCGGCGGGCGAACGGCTGGGGTGGCAGAGTCATCGACATCCTCGCCATCTTCGCCACCCTCTTCGGCTCCGCGGCCTCCCTGGGGCTCGGCGCCCTGCAGATCGGCAGCGGTTTCACCGGCCTCGGCTGGATGGGATCCGTCGGCACGGGCCTGCTGGTCGCCGTGATCGCGGTGCTGACCGTGGCGTTCGTCGCCTCGGCGGTCTCCGGGATCGCCAAGGGCATCCAGTGGCTGTCCAACATCAACATGGTGCTGGCCGTGAGCCTCGCGGTCTTCGTGTTCCTCGTCGGGCCGAGCATCTTCATCCTCGACCTGCTCCCCACCTCCATCGGCGCCTTCGTCGGCGACCTGCCCCAGATGGTGGGGCGCACCGAGGCGTCGAGCGGTGAGGGAGTCGCCGACTGGCTGGCCGGCTGGACGGTCTTCTACTGGGCCTGGTGGATCTCCTGGACGCCGTTCGTCGGCATGTTCATCGCGCGGATCAGCCGCGGCCGTACCATCCGGCAGTTCGTCGGCGGGGTCATCCTGGTGCCCAGCACCGTCAGCCTGGTGTGGTTCGCGATCTTCGGCGGCTCGGCGATGCACCTTCAGGACGGGGACCGCCTCAGCGGTGCCGGGACCGCCCAGGGCCAGCTCTTCGACGTGCTCCAGCAGTATCCGGTCGCCACGGTGACGAGTGTGGTGGTGATGATCCTCGTCGGCATCTTCTTCGTGTCCGGCGCCGACGCCGCCTCGATCGTGATGGGGACCCTCTCGCAGCGCGGATCCCTGGAACCGACCCGGACCGTCGTGGTGTTCTGGGGAGTCCTGACCGGCGCCGTCGCCGCGATCATGCTGCTCATCGGCGGCGGCAAGGGCGACGCGCTCACCGGACTGCAGAACCTCACCATTCTCGCGGCGGCCCCGTTCACCGTGGTGATGGTCGGCTTGTGTGTCGCGCTCAACCGCGATCTGCGCCAGGACCCGCTCATCATCCGTGGGCGCAAGGGCAAGGAAGCCATCGAAACGGCCGTCATGGTCGGCCATGAGAAGTACGACGGCGACTTCGAACTCCGCATCGGTCCCACCGCGTGCAACGACGGTACGGAGGCTCCACCGTCCGAGGAGTCCGCGCTGCCCGAGGATTCCACGCTGCCCGAGGAGTCCACAGAACCCGCCCCGTCCTCCACCTCCGCCCGCTGACACCGGCGCAACCCGCACCCGGCGGGGTCGTGGAACCGGCATGTCCGGCCCACGGCCCCGCCGGGTGTTCGTGCTGCCACGGCGCGATTCCGCCCGGCATGAGGAACCCCCGTCGGGCTCCTTGACCACCGGTCGGCCCTCCAGGATGCTGTGTTGCGACACACGAGATGTGTGCCGTAATGAGCAACATCGATTCAAGCTCGATCAGCCGAGGAGTGGCCATGACGCACCAGGTCCGTGCCGTCGTCGCGCGGGGCAAGGGCGCCCCCGTCAGCCTGGAGACGATCATCGTGCCCGACCCGGGCCCGGGTGAGGCGCTGGTGAAGATCGAGGCCTGCGGGGTCTGCCACACCGATCTGCACTACCGCGAGGGCGGCATCAACGACGACTTCCCCTTCCTACTGGGCCACGAGGCCGCGGGCGTCGTGGAGTCGGTGGGGGAGGGCGTCACCGACGTGGCCCCGGGTGACTTCGTCATCCTCAACTGGCGTGCGGTGTGCGGTCAGTGCCGGGCCTGTCAGCGCGGGCGGCCGTGGTACTGCTTCAGCACCCACAACGCCAAGCAGAAGATGACCCTGCTGGACGGCACCGAGCTGGCGCCGGCCCTTGGCATCGGCGCGTTCGCGGAGAAGACGCTGGTCGCGGCCGGCCAGTGCACGAAGGTCGACCGGGCCGCCTCGGCGGCCGCCGCCGGACTCCTGGGGTGCGGGGTGATGGCGGGCATCGGCGCGGCCATCAACACCGGCAACGTCGGCCGGGGCGACTCGGTCGCCGTCATCGGCTGCGGCGGCGTCGGCGCGGCGGCGATCACCGGAGCGAGCCTGGCCGGGGCCGCGAAGGTCATCGCGGTGGACATCGACGACCGCAAGCTGGACAACGCCAGGAAGCTGGGCGCGACCCACACCGTCAATTCCAAGGAAGCCGACGCCGTCGAGGCGATCCGCGAGCTGACCGGGGGCCACGGCGCCGATGTCGTCATCGAGGCGGTCGGCCGCCCGGAGACGTACAAGCAGGCGTTCTACGCCCGTGACCTCGCCGGCACGGTCGTCCTGGTCGGCGTACCGACCCCCGAGATGAAGCTGGAGCTGCCGCTGCTGGACGTCTTCGGCCGGGGCGGCGCGCTGAAGTCCTCCTGGTACGGCGACTGCCTGCCGAGCAGGGACTTCCCGATGCTCATCGACCTGTACCTCCAGGGCAGGCTGGATCTGGACGCCTTCGTCACCGAGACCATCGCGCTGGACGAGGTCGAGAAGGCCTTCGAGCGGATGCACCACGGCGACGTGCTGCGTTCGGTGGTGGTCCTCTGATGGCCGCCCGCATCGAACATCTGGTCACCTCGGGGACGTTCTCGCTGGACGGCGGCACCTGGGACGTCGACAACAACGTGTGGATCGTCGGCGACGACACCGAGGCGATCGTCATCGACGCAGCGCACGACGCCGACGCCATCGCCGCGGCCGTCGCGGGGCGTGCCCTGCGGGCCATCGTGTGCACCCACGCGCACAACGACCACATCGACGCCGCGCCGGAACTGGCGGCGCGCACGGGTGCCCCGGTGCTCCTGCACCCGGACGACCTGCCGCTGTGGAAGCAGACCCACCCCGACCGGGCGCCGGACGCCGAACTGACCCACGGACAGGGCCTCACGGTGGCCGGAATCGAGCTGACCGTGCTGCACACGCCCGGTCACGCGCCCGGCGCGGTCTGTCTGTACGCCCCGGCGCTGTCGGCCCTGTTCAGCGGCGACACCCTGTTCGCCGGTGGCCCTGGGGCGACAGGACGGTCGTACAGCCACTTCCCGACCATCATCGAGTCGATCAGGGACCGGCTGCTGGCGCTGCCCGGCGACACCGTCGTGCACACCGGACACGGCGATCGGACCACCGTCGCCGCCGAGTCCCCGCACCTCCAGGAGTGGATCGACCGCGGCTTCTGATGCCCTCCGGGGAGGCTGCCGGTGGCGCCCGTTCCGCCTGTTCGCGCAGGTGGTTCGGGCGCTTCGGGCTGCCCGGGGACCGGGGCGCGAAGTGTGTCCGAACGAGGCCTTTTGACGGCTTGACAACGCTTCTGAGCGGCCCCCAAACTGGCGTTGCGCTTACCGCAATCCGTTTCGCTATACGCACCGAGGTGTCATGATGATTCCCGCGTGCCGGCTCGTGGACCTTCCGCGAGGCGAGGCCCACCGGCTCGACGTCCACCCGCCGGTCTCGGTGTTCCACACCGACGACGGCGAGCTCTTCGCCATCGACGACACATGCACCCACCAGGACGCGTCGCTCGCCGACGGCTGGCTGGAGGGGCGTGAGGTCGAATGCCCGCTGCATGCTTCCAAGTTCGACCTGAAGACCGGCGCGGTCGACGCCCCGCCGGCCAAGCTCCCGGTCCGGACGCACGAGGTCCTGGTCGAGGACGGCATGATCTACGTCCGGCTGTCCACGGACGCGCCCAACCTGCCGCCCTGCATCGCAGCCCGGCTCGCCGGAGGTCCCGCGTGAGGACGGTCGCCGTCGTCGGCGCCTCGCTGGCCGGACTCTCGGCGGCGCGCTCGCTGCGCAAGCAGGGCTACGACGGCCGGCTGGTCCTCATCGGGGACGAGCTCCACCGCCCGTACGACCGGCCCCCGCTGTCCAAGGAGTTCCTGTCCGGCACCCTCGGCGAGGCCGAACTCGCCCTGGAGACGGACGGCGAGGACCTGGCGGCCGAATGGCTGCTCGGCGTCCGGGCCGCCGGACTCGACCACACCGGCCGTGCCGTGCGGCTCGCGGACGGCAGGGAGGTGCACGCCGACGGCTTCGTCATCGCGACCGGCGCCGCGGCCCGCACCCTCCCCGGCTCCGAGGGCCTGGCCGGGGTGCACACCCTGCGCACCCTGGACGACGCGCGCGCCCTGCGGGACGAACTGGGCCGCGGCGGACGACTGGTGGTGATCGGCGGCGGCTTCATCGGCGCCGAGATCGCCTCCACGGCGTACGCCCTCGGGCTCGACGTGACCGTCGTGGAGGCGGCCCCGACGCCGCTCGCCGGACCGCTCGGCGAGACCATGGGCGCCATCGTCTCCGGCCTGCACACCGACCACGGTGTACGGCTGTTGTGCGGCGTGGGGGTCAAGGGGCTGAGCGGGGACGAGCGAAGCGAGATGGGGGTCCCCCCGGACGGAGTCTGGGGGAGGGTGGACGCCGTCCTGCTCGAGGACGGCCGCAGCATCCCGGCCGACATCGTCGTGGTCGGTGTGGGCGCCCGCCCGAACGTCGAGTGGCTGGAGGGTTCCGGCGTCGCGCTCGACAACGGCGTCAAGTGCGGCGCGGACGGCCGCACCAGCCTGGCCGGCGTGGTCGCGGTCGGTGACTGCGCCAACTGGTACGAGCCGCGCCTCGGCCTGCACCGCCGCGTCGAGCACTGGACCGGCGCGCGCGAGCGGCCCGACGCCGCGGTCGCCACGCTGCTGGCCGGGGGCGCGGTGGAACCGGGCGTCCCCCGGCCGCCGTACTTCTGGTCCGACCAGTACGGCGTGAAGATCCAGTTCGCCGGTCACGCGGCGGCCGCCGACAGTGTGACCGTCGAGGACGGCACCGCGGACGGGCGTGACGTCCTGGCCGTCTACCGGCGGGCCGGAAACCCGGTCGCCGTGCTCGGGATGAACCAGCCGCGGTCGTTCATGCGCTGGCGCAAGCAGCTCGCCGCCGCCACCTCTTGACACCGCCCCCGTCGCATCCCATGCTGCGGTTGCGCATAGCACGCAGTGTTGCTCCATACACAACGCCGTCCGGAGTCGCTCTTCCCGGCGCGTGAATGACCCCTCCACGACGTTCTCCCGAGGAGTGCACCGTGACCTCGACCAGCCTGCCGGACAGCCTGATCGCCACCCTCCCCGGCTCCTCCTACACGGATCCGGGCATCTTCGCCCAGGAGCAGGAGCGCATATTCGAGACCATGTGGTTCTGCGTCGCGCGCGCCGCAGAACTGGCGAAGCCCGGCGCGTTCCGGACCGTCGACGTGGGCCGCGAGAGCATCCTCGTCACCCGGGCGCGGGACAACTCGATCCGCGCGTACTTCAATGTCTGCCGGCACCGTGGCGCCAAGCTGTGCACGGAGGAGTCCGGCGAGGTCAAGCGGGCCTTCCAGTGCCCGTACCACGCCTGGACCTACGGCCTGGACGGCAAGCTCGTCGCGGCCCCCAACCTCACCAAGATGCCCGACATCGGCCGCACCGAGTACGGCCTGGTGAGCGTGGCCGTGCGCGAGTGGCTCGGCTACGTCTGGGTCTGCCTGGCGGAGAACCCGCCGGACTTCGACGAGGACGTCATCGGTGACGTCGTCGCCCGCCTCGGCGACGTCGAGTCGATCGAGCGCTACGGCATCGAGGACCTCTCCGTCGGCAAGCGCATCGTCTACGACGTCAGGTCGAACTGGAAGCTCATCATCGAGAACTTCATGGAGTGCTACCACTGCGCGACCATCCACCCCGAACTGACCGAGGTGCTCCCGGAGTTCGCGGACGGGTACGCCGCCCAGTACTACGTGGGTCACGGGGCGGAGTTCGGCGAGGACGTCCAGGGCTTCACCGTGGACGGCTCCGAGGGTCTGGACCGCATCCCCGGCGTCGCCGACGACCAGGACCGCCGCTACTACGCGATCACCGTCCGGCCGCAGGTCTTCATCAACCTCGTCCCCGACCATGTGATCTTCCACCGGATGTTCCCGGTGTCCGTGGACCGCACGATCGTGGAGTGCGACTGGCTGTACCTTCCGCACGTCGTCGAGAGCGGCAAGGACGTCAGCCGGTCCGTGGAACTCTTCGACCGGGTCAACCGCCAGGACTTCGAGGCCTGCGAGCGGACCCAGCCCGGTATGGGTTCCCGTATGTACGCCAAGGGCGGGGTGCTGGTGCCCAGCGAGCACCACATCGGCGCGTTCCACGACTGGGTGAACGAACGCCTCGGCGCCCCCCTGCCGTAGCCGCGCGGGGCGGGCGGTGGGGCGGACAGCGGATCGGGCGGCGGGTCAGCCCAGGAAGCCCATCCGGTGGCTGATCTCCTCTGCGCCCTTCAGCAGCACCGGCGAGAGCTCGTGCATGCGCTCCTCGGTCAGCCGGTACCCGGGACCGGAGGCGCTCAGCGCGGCGATGACGTCGCCGTCCCGGTTGCGGACCGGGGCGGCCATGGCGTGCAGGCCGATCTCCAGCTCCTCCAGGGTGATGGAGTAGTTCCGCTCCCGCGTCTCGGCGAGGTTCTTCTCCAGCTTCGTCTTCGCGGTGATGGTGCGCGGCGTGACCTTCTTCATGCCGGCCTCGGCCAGCAGCGCCGCGCGCTCCTTGGTGGGCATGTACGCCAGCAGGACCTTGCCGCTCGACGTGGCGTGCAGGGGGGTGAGCTGGCCCACCCAGTTGTGCGCGGTGATGGCTCCCGGACCGCGCACCTGGTACAGGTTGATCGCGTAGTGCTCCTGCATGACCGCGATGTTCACGGTCTCGCCGAGCTCCTCGGCGAGCCGTTCACAGATCGGGCGCCCCTGCTGGGTGATGTCGATACGGCCGGTGACCGCGCCGGCCAGACGCACGATGCCGAAGCCGAGGCGGTACTTGCCGCGCTCGCCGGCCTGCTCCACCAGTCCGCGCGCCTCCAGGGCGCCGAGCAGGCGGAACGCGGTGGACTTGTGCACGTCGATCTCGGCCGCGACCTCGCTGACGCCCGCTTCGCCACGCTGGGCGAGGATCTCCATGACGCTGATGGCGCGGTCCACCGACTGGACGCCCCCGGCCTGCGAATTCGACGTTTCCGTGTCATGACTGTAGTTGCTCACAGTGAAACTATACGCGTAGTAAACAACGTCCTTGCAAGTAACCGGACCGCAACAAAGACCTCGCAAGTTGCGTTGTTCGCAACCTGGTGCGTATCACGGGACCGGGTCTAGCATGCCTCGCGTATCGACGGCGCGAGCGAGACGAGGCACCATGGCTCCCCTGCAGTACGACTTCGTCATCGTCGGTGGAGGTTCGGCCGGCAGTGCACTGGCGAACAGACTCTCGGCGGATCCCGCGAACCGGGTGCTGGTCCTGGAAGCGGGCCGGTCGGACTATCCGTGGGACGTCTTCATCCATATGCCCGCGGCGCTGACCTACCCGATCGGCAGCCGGTTCTACGACTGGAAGTACGAGTCCGAGCCCGAGCCCCACATGGGCGGCCGGCGCGTCTACCACGCGCGCGGCAAGGTGCTCGGCGGCTCCAGCAGCATCAACGGCATGATCTTCCAGCGCGGCAATCCCATGGACTACGAGCGCTGGGCGGCCGACCCGGGCATGGAGACCTGGGACTACGCCCACTGTCTGCCGTACTTCCGGCGCATGGAGAACTGTCTGGCGGCCGACCCGGACGACGAGTTCCGCGGCCACGACGGCCCGCTCGTCCTGGAGCGCGGCCCGGCCACCAACCCCCTGTTCGGGGCCTTCCTCAAGGCCACCCAGGAGGCGGGCTACGCGCCCACCGACGACGTCAACGGCTATCGGCAGGAAGGTTTCGCCAAGTTCGACCGCAACGTCCATCGCGGACGCCGGCTCTCGGCCTCCAAGGCCTATCTCAAGCCCGCGATGAAGCGGCCGAACCTCACCGTCAGGACCCGCTCCCTCGTCACCCGCGTCCTCTTCGAGGGCAAGCGCGCCGTCGGCGTCGAGTTCCAGCGCGGCCGCGGCGCCCTCCAGCAGGTCCGCGCCGGGGAGGTCATCCTCTGCGGCGGGGCGATCAACTCCCCGCAACTGCTCCAGCTCTCCGGTGTCGGCAACGCCGAGGAGCTGCGGGCGCTCGGCATCGAGGTCGTACACGATCTTCCGGGCGTCGGCGAGAACATGCAGGACCATCTGGAGGTCTACGTCCAGTACGCCTGCAAGCAGCCCGTCTCCATGCAGCCGTACATGGCGAAGTGGCGCGCTCCCTTCATCGGGCTGCAGTGGCTGTTCCGGAAGGGCCCGGCGGCCACCAACCACTTCGAGGCGGGGGGCTTCGCCCGCAGCAACGAGGACGTCGACTATCCCAACCTGATGTTCCACTTCCTGCCGGTCGCGGTCCGTTACGACGGCTCCTCGCCGGCCGGCGGCCACGGCTACCAGGTGCACGTGGGGCCGATGTACTCCGACGCGATCGGCTCGGTGAAGATCAAGAGCAAGGACCCGCGCGAGCACCCGGCGCTGCGGTTCAACTACCTCTCCACCGAGCAGGACCGCCGCGAATGGGTCGAGGCGATCCGCGTGGCCCGCCGGCTCCTCGACCAGCCCGCGCTCGCCCCCTACAACGGCGGGGAGGTCTCGCCCGGCCCGCAGGTGGAGACGGACGAGGAGATCCTCGCCTGGGTCGCCAAGGAGGGGGAGACCGCGCTGCACCCGTCCTGCACCTGCAAGATGGGCACCGACGAGATGGCCGTCGTCGACCCCGCCAGCATGCGGGTGCACGGCCTGGAGGGCCTGCGGGTCGTGGACGCCTCCGTCATGCCCTACGTCACCAACGGCAACATCTACGCGCCCGTGATGATGATCGCGGAGAAGGCGGCCGACCTGATCCTGGGCAAGGAGCCGCAGGCGCCGTCGAAGGCCGCGTACTACCGCCACCGCGACGTCCAGAGGCAGGCGGAGTAGGCGCCGGGACGCGAGAAGGCGGGACCGGAATGCCCGGTCCCGCCTCGTTGCCGCTCTGGCTCAGCGGAAGACCACCGTGCGGTTGCCGTCCACCATCACCCGGCTCTCGCTGTGCCACTTCACGGCGTGCGCGAGCACCTGTGCCTCCACGTCCCTGCCGACCGTGACCAGCTCTCCGGGGTCGAGCGAGTGGTCGACCCTGACCACGTCCTGCTCGATGATCTGCCCTTCGTCCAGGTCCGGCGTCACATAGTGGGCCGTCGCCCCGACGAGCTTCACCCCGCGCTGGTAGGCCTGCTCGTAGGGGCGTGCCCCCTTGAAGCTGGGCAGGAAGGAGTGGTGGATGTTGATCGCGCGGCCCTCCAACTGCTTGCACAGGTCGTCGGAGAGGATCTGCATGTAGCGGGCGAGCACCACGAGGTCGACGTCCAGCTCCTGCACCAGCTCCAGCAACCGCGCCTCGGCCTCGGGCTTGGTGTCCTTGGTCACCGGGACGTGGTGGAAGGGAATGCCGTAGGTGTCCGCCAGCTTCTCGAAGTCCCGGTGATTGGAGACGATCGCGGGGATCTCGATGTTCAGGGCGCCGGTACGCCGGCGGAAGAGCAGGTCGTTGAGGCAGTGGCCGAACTTGGACACCATGATCAGCGTCCGGGTCGGCGTGGCCGCCTCGCTCAGGGCCCAGGAGATGCCGTAGGCCTGGGCCACCGGGGCGAACCGGTAACGCAGCTTTTCCAGATCGGTGTTGGGGTCCGAAACGTCGAAGTGGACCCTCATGAAGAAGCGGCCCTGCAGTCGGTCGTCGAACTGCTGGCTTTCCAGGATGTTGCCGGAGTTCCTGACGAGGAAGCCGCTCACGGCATGGACCAGTCCGGCGCTGTCCGGACAGGAGAGGGTGAGGACGAACTCACGGCCAGGTTGCGGGCGAGGGGACATGTGCGGGCCTCCGCTGGTGCGTATTGCACAACAAGGTGAGCGATACGCAACATGGTCGGCGCGGTGCCGTCTGCGGTCAAGGGTGGGCGGGAAAAGCGTCACATGGTGAAATCGTCATCGGCGGTCCTCTTGACGTCTGTCTGGACATTCGCCAGGGTGTTCCACCACAAGCAATCGGGTGCACGATGCGCAACGAATTTCTGTGGAAAGGCTCGGCGCGTGGCAGACCTGTACGTGGATGGCGCATGGCGGGACCCGGTGGCCGGTGGGCACCGGGACATTCGATGTCCCGCTGACGGCACGCTGGTGGCGACCGTCTCGGAGGCGACCCGCCCCGACACCGAGGCGGCGATCACCGCGGCCCGCCGAGCCTTCGACGAGGGCCCCTGGCCGGGCACCTCCGAGCGCGAGCGCGGCACGCTGCTGCTGCGCACCGCCGAGATCATCGAGCGCGACGCCAAGGAGTTCGCCCGCGCCGAGTCCCTGGACACCGGCAAGCGGCTGGTGGAGAGCGAGTACGACATCGCCGACGTCGTCTCCTGCTTCCGCTACTACGGCGGCATCGGGGGCACCGACGCCGGCCGGGTGATCGACACCGGCCGTGACGACGCCGTCAGCCGGGTCGGGTACGAGCCGGTCGGTGTGTGCGCACTGATCACCCCGTGGAACTACCCGCTGCTGCAAGCCAGTTGGAAGGTGGCCCCGGCGCTCCTGGCCGGCAACACGATCGTCCTCAAGCCCAGCGAGCTCACCCCCTCCACCTCGATCCTGCTGATCAAGGCGCTTCAGGAGGCCGGACTCCCGGCCGGCGCCGCCAACCTGGTCCTGGGCGCCGGGCCCGAGGTGGGCGCACCACTCTCCGAGCACCCGGCCGTGGACATGGTCTCCTTCACCGGTGGCCTGGAGACCGGCAAGCGGATCATGGCCACCGCCGCCGCGACCGTGAAGAAGGTCGCGCTGGAGCTCGGCGGCAAGAACCCCAACGTCGTCTTCGCCGACGCCGACTTCGAGACGGCCGTCGACTTCGCCCTCACGGCCGTCTTCCTGCACTCGGGACAGGTCTGCTCGGCCGGCGCACGGCTGATCGTCCAGGACTCGCTGCACGACCGCTTCGTCGACGAGGTCGTCCGTCGCGCCCGCCGGATCCGCCTCGGCGGCCCCTTCGACCCCGACGCCGAGACCGGCGCGCTGATCTCCGCACAGCACCGGGAGAAGGTCGAGGCGTACGTCGCCTCCGGCCTCGCCGAGGGCGCCGTACTGCGCTGCGGCGGCGCCCGGCCCGACGACCCCGCGCTGGCCGACGGCCACTACTACCTGCCCACCGTGCTCGACGAGTGCCGGCAGGACATGCGGGTGGTGCACGAGGAGTCGTTCGGACCCGTCCTCACCGTGGAGCGCTTCACCGACGAGGACGACGCCGTACGCATCGCCAACGACACCGAGTACGGACTCGCCGGAGCCGTGTGGACCCAGGACGCGGGCAGGGCCCAGCGGGTCGCACGGCGGCTGCGGCACGGCACGGTGTGGATCAACGACTACCACCCCTATGTGCCGCAAGCGGAATGGGGTGGCTTCGGGCATTCGGGCGTGGGCCGGGAGCTGGGACCTGCCGGCCTGAACGAGTACCGAGAGCCCAAACACATCTGGCAGAACATCCAACCCCGGCCGCAGCGCTGGTTCAGCGGCTGAACGCCGAAAGAAGGTCGAACGTGACCACACAGACCGAGGTGCCGCAGCGGCGCGGCACGCCCCAGGACTCGGGCTCCACCCCGGTCATATCCGTGCGCAGGCTGTGGAAGGTGTTCGGGCCGAAGGCCGACCGGGTGCCGGACTCCGAGGAGCTGTGCGGCCTCACCCGCCGCGAGCTCATGGACCGCACCGGATGCACCGCCGCCGTACGGGACGTCCACTTCGACGTCTCGCCCGGCGAGGTCTTCGTCGTCATGGGCCTGTCCGGCTCCGGCAAGTCCACCCTGGTGCGATGTCTCACCCGGCTGATCGAGCCCACCGCGGGCGAGATCGTCTTCGAGGGCGAGGACATCCGCCAGGCCGACGCGGCGCGCCTGCGCGATCTTCGGCGCCGCAAGTTCTCCATGGTCTTCCAGCACTTCGGTCTGCTGCCCCACCGTCGCGTCGTCGACAACGTGGCGTTCGGGCTGGAGATCCGCGGCATGGGCAGGGCCGAGCGCGTCAAGCGGGCCCAGGAGGTCGTCGAACTGGTCGGGCTGGCGGGCTACGAGAACTCCTACCCCGACCAGCTCTCCGGCGGCATGCAGCAACGCGTGGGCCTGGCCCGGGCGTTGGCAGGCGATCCCGACGTGCTCTTCTTCGACGAGCCGTTCTCCGCGCTCGACCCGCTGATCCGCCGCGACATGCAGAACGAGGTCATCCGGCTGCACCACGAGGTCGGCAAGACCATGGTGTTCATCACCCACGACCTCTCCGAGGCCCTCAAGCTCGGCGACCGCATCCTGATCATGCGCGACGGCAAGATGGTCCAGTGCGGCACCGGCGACGAACTCGTCGGTGCGCCGGCGGACGACTACGTCCGCGAGTTCGTCAAGGACGTTCCGCGCGGCGACGTGCTCACCCTGCGGTGGATCATGCGTCCGCCGGCCGACGGCGACCCGCTGGACGGTCCCGAGCTGGGCCCGGACGTCGTGGTGAAGGAGGCCACCCGGGCGGTGCTCGCCGCCGACAAGCCGGTCAAGGTCGTCGAGAACGGCAAGCTGCTCGGGATCGTCGGCGACGAGGAGATCCTCGCCGTGGTCGCCGGGCAGGAAGGCGGCGCGTGATGACCGTCGCCGTGGAGAAGACGGAGAGACCGGAGAAGACCGGGCCGGTGGAGCCGCCGGCTCCCGCCAGGAGCGTGCGCAAGGTCAGCCGGTCCATGGTCGTGGCCGCGATCCTCGTCGTCTGGCTGGTGCTCTTCCTCGTACTGCGGGGAAAGCAGACCCTCACGCTGGCGGCGGCCGACCTGACCGACCTGCACCGGTGGTTCAACGACGTCAACGACTCGATCGGCGCCAACCGCAACTCCAACCCGCTCTTCCTCTACTTCTTCAACGAGATCCGCCTGGTCATCGACTCCCTGGTGACCTTCGTGCAGGAGCTGATCTCGCAGCCGTCCGTCGACCGGCCCGTCCCGCAGATCGGCTGGCTCGGTGTCGTCGGCATCGTCGGCTACGTCTCCTGGGCCGTGGGCAACTGGCGGGTCGCGCTCCTCACGGTGGCCGGCTTCACCTTCCTGGGCCTCCAGGGCCTGTGGCAGGAGAGCATGGACACCCTGGCGCTCACCGTCTCCGCGGTGTTCGTGGCGCTGCTGTTCGCGATCCCGCTGGGCGTGTGGGCGGGGCTGTCGGACCGGTTCAACCGGGTCGTCACGCCCTTCCTGGACCTCATGCAGACGATGCCGACCATGGTCTATCTGGCCCCGTTGACCCTGTTCTTCCAGATCGGCCCGTCCTCCGCCACGATCGCCACGCTGATCTACGCGGCGCCGCCGACGATCCGCATCACCGCGCACGCCATCCGCTCCGTCCCGGAGACCACGGTGGAGGCGGCCGACTCACTGGGTGCCACGCGACGGCAGTCCCTCATGAAGGTCCTGCTGCCGATGTCCAAGCGGACCGTGGTGATGGGCGTCAACCAGACCATCATGGCCGCCCTGGCCATGGTGACCATCGCCGCCCTGATCGACGCGCCCGGCCTCGGCAAGACCGTCGTCCAGGCGCTCCAGACGCTCGACGTCGGCACGGCCTTCAACGCGGGTCTGGCCATCGTCGTCATGGCCATCGTGCTGGACCGGGTCACCACCGCGGCGAGCGCACGCGAGGAGGCCGCCCGCCTTTCGAAGAACCGCTTCATCACCTGGCGACGCCCGCTGCTGGCGGCCGGTGCGGCGGTCACGGCGGTCCTGGCCTATCTGTCCCACACCTATCTGTGGGCCGCGGAGTTCCCGGGCGAGGGGAGCACCGGCAGCACCATCAGGAGCACGGCGGACAGCGTGGCCACCTGGGTGCAGGACAACCTCTCGGGGGTCACCAACGCTTTCCGGGACGTCCTCACCAACAGTCTGCTCAACCCGTTCCAGGCGCTGCTCACCGACTCCCCGTGGTGGCTCGTCGGCGCGGCACTGATCGGGCTCGCCGTCGTCCTCGGCGGCTGGCGCGCCGGTATCACCACGGCCGTCTGCGTGGGCCTGCTGGTCGCCACCGGGGTGTGGTCGGACGGCATGACGACGCTGGCGTCGACCCTCGTCGCCACGGTGCTCGTGATGTTGCTCGGCATCGTCTTCGGCGTCTGGATGGGGCGCAGCGCGCTGGTGGACCGGCTGATCCGGCCCACCCTGGACGCGGCGCAGGTCATGCCGCCGTTCGTCTATCTCGTGCCGTTCCTCGCGCTGTTCGGCGCGACCCGCTTCACGGCGATCGTCGCGGCCATCGTCTACGCGGCCCCCGTCGCCATGAAGATCATCGCGGACGGGGTACGGAACGTGCCCGCCACCACCGTGGAGGCGGCCACCTCGGCCGGGTGCAACACCTGGCAGATCATCACCAAGGTTCAACTGCCGATGGCACGCGGCGCCCTGACTCTCGCCACCAACCAGGGCCTGATCTACGTGCTGTCGATGGTTGTGGTGGGCGGCCTGGTGGGGGCGGGCGCCCTCGGCTACGACGTCGTGGCCGGTTTCTCGCAGGGACAGCTGTACGGGAAGGGGCTCGCCGCGGGGCTGGCCATCGTCCTTCTCGGAGTCATGTTCGACCGGATCACTCAGGCAGCGGCGCGGCGTACCAGCGCGTAAGGAGCAACTGACCATGGCAGGGCAAGCAAGACAGTGGAGAGTCGGCGCGGCCGGCATAGCGGTCCTCGGCCTCACCCTCACCGCCTGCGGCGGCGCGAAGGTCGGTGACAGCTCCTCGGACGCCGGCGGCTCGGGCAGCTCCGGCAAGTGCGGCACCTTCAACCTCGCGGTGAACCCGTGGGTGGGCTACGAGGCCAACGCGGCGGTCATCGCCTACGTCGCGGAGAACGACCTCGGCTGCAAGGTCACCAAGAAGGACCTGAAGGAGGAGATCGCCTGGCAGGGCTTCGGTACGGGCGAGGTCGACGCCGTCGTCGAGAACTGGGGTCACGACGACCTGAAGAAGAAGTACATCACCGGCCAGAAGACGGCCGTCGACGCCGGTCCGACCGGCAACGAAGGCCTCATCGGCTGGTACGTGCCGCCGTGGCTGGCCGAGGAGCACCCGGACATCCTCGACTGGAACAACCTCAACAAGTACGCGGCCGAGTTCAAGACCTCCGAGTCCGGCGGCAAGGGCCAACTCCTCGACGGCGACCCGTCGTTCGTCACCAACGACGAGGCGCTGGTGAAGAATCTGAAGCTGAACTACAAGGTGGTGTACGCGGGCAGCGAGACCGCCCTCATCCAGGCCTTCCGCAAGGCGGAGAAGGACAAGGAATGGGTGATCGGCTACTTCTACGAGCCGCAGTGGTTCATGTCCGAGGTGCCGCTGAAGAAGGTCAAGCTGCCCGAGTACAAGACGGGCTGCGACGCCGACGCCGAGAAGGTGAACTGCGACTACCCGGTGTACAAGCTGGACAAGATCGTCAGCGCGAAGTTCGCCAAGTCCGGCAGCCCGGCCTATGACCTGGTCAAGAACTTCACCTGGTCCAACGACGACCAGAACGTCGTGGCCAAGTACATCGCGGTGGACAAGATGACCCCCGAGGCGGCGGCGAAGAAGTGGGTCGACGCCAACCGCGACAAGGTGGAGGCCTGGATCAAGTAGCCCCTTCCCGGATGCCCGGCGGGCGGTGCGCACGGACGCGCACCGCCCGCCGGGCATTCCCGTTTTCCAGGCCGTTCTCCACGCCGCTTTCCCGTGCCTTCCCCTACGTCACCGGACCTCTTGACACCCACCTGCACGGCAGGCACATTGAGTTGCGCAACCTGAATCACGTTGCGCAGAAAGCAACTCAACCGGAGGTGCGGCGATGGCGGGACCGCGTGTGGTCATCATCGGAGCGGGAGTCGTCGGCGCGGCGCTCGCGGACGAGATCTCGGCACGGGGCTGGACCGAGGTGACCGTGGTCGACCAGGGGCCGCTCCCGGCCACCGGAGGCTCGACCTCGCACGCGCCCGGCCTGGTCTTCCAGACCAACTCCTCGAAGACCATGACGGAACTGGCGCGCTACACCGTCGAGAAGTTCTGCTCCCTCGACGTCGACGGCAAGCCCTGCTTCCTCCAGGTCGGCGGCCTGGAGGTGGCGACCACGCCGGAGCGCCTCGCCGAACTGCACCGCCGCCACGGCTGGATCACCGCCTGGGGCATCGAGTCGCGGATCCTGACCGCCTACGAGTGCGTCGAGAAGCACCCGCTGGTCGACCGCGACAAGGTCCTCGGCGGCCTCCTCGTCCCGACCGACGGCCTCGCCAAGGCGGTCCTCGCCGTCGAGGCCCAGATCCGCCGGGCCACCGAGCGCGGCGTCCGCTTCCTCGCCCGCCACGAGGTCCTCGACATCCTCAAGGCCGACGGCGAGGTGACGGGTGTCCGCACCGACCAGGGCGATCTGGAAGCCGACATCGTCGTGTGCTGCGCCGGCATCTGGGGCCCGAAGATCGCCCGCATGGCAGGCATGAACCTGCCGCTGACGCCGCTGGCCCACCAGCTCGCCTGGACCGGCCCCGTCCCGGCCCTCGCCGGCCAGACCGAGGAGGCGGTCCGCCCGATCCTGCGCCACCAGGACGCCGACCTCTACTACCGCGACCGCTTCGACGGCATCGGCATCGGCTACTACGGCCACCGCCCCATGCCGATCTCCGCCGACGACATCCGCGCCTTCGACGAGAACGCCGAGATGCCCTCGGTCCTGGAGTTCACCGAAGAGGACTTCGAGCCCGCCTGGACCGAGACCCAGTCCCTGCTCCCCGCGACGCAGGAGGCCAAGGTCGAGGAAGGCATCAACGGCCTGTTCTCCTTCACCACCGACAACTTCCCGCTGCTCGGCGAGTCGAGGGACGTCAAGGGCTTCTGGGTCGCCGAGGCCGTCTGGGTCACCCACTCCGCGGGCGTCGGCCGCGCGATGGCCGAGTGGCTGGTCGACGGCCACTGCTCGTCCTTCGACCTGCACGAGTGCGACGTCAACCGCTTCGAGCCGCACCAGCTCGCCCCGGAGTACGTCCTGGCCCGCGACTGCCAGAACTTCGTCGAGGTCTACGACATCCTCCACCCCCTCCAGCCCTCCGGCGACCCGCGCCCGATCCGCACCAGCCCCTTCCACGCCCGCCAGCAGGAGCACGGCGCCTTCTTCCTGGAGGCGAACGGCTGGGAGCGCCCGCAGTGGTACGAGGCCAACGCCCACCTGGTCGACGGCCGTTCCGTCCCCACCCCGAACGACTGGGCCGCCCAGTTCTGGTCGCCGATCGTCGGCGCCGAGGCGCAGGTCACCCGCGAGACCGTCGCGATGTACGACATGACGGCACTCAAGCGCCTGGAGGTGAGCGGCCTCGGCGCCGCCGACTTCCTGGAGCGCCTGTGCACCGGCAAGGTCGCCAAGTCCGTCGGCTCGGTCACGTACACCCTGCTCCTGGACCACGACGGAGGCATCCGCAGCGACGTCACCGTCGCCCGCCTCGCCCGTGACGTCTTCCAGGTCGGCGCCAACGGCAACCTGGACCTCGACTGGTTCACCCGCCACCTCCCCGCCGACGGCACGGTCCAGGTCCGCGACATCACGCCCGGCACCTGCTGCATCGGCCTGTGGGGCCCGCTGGCCCGCAAGGTCCTCCAGCCGCTGACGGACGAGGACTTCTCCAAGGACGGCCTGAAGTACTTCCGCGCCAAGCGCGCCTACATCGGCAGCGTCCCGGTCACGGCGATGCGGCTGTCGTACGTCGGCGAGCTCGGCTGGGAGCTGTACACCACCGCCGACCAGGGCCAGAAGCTGTGGGACACCCTGTGGGAGGCGGCGGCGCCGCTCGGCGGCGTCATCGCGGGCCGCGGCGCCTTCAACAGCCTCCGCCTGGAGAAGGGCTACCGCTCCTTCGGCACCGACATGACCTACGAGCACGACCCCTACGAGGCCGGCGTCGGCTTCGCGGTCAAGCTCGACAAGGAGGACTTCATCGGCAAGGCCGCGCTGTTGCGCCGCAAGGAGAACGTGGGGCGCAGGCTGACCTGCCTCACCATCGACGACCCGCGGTCGGTCGTCCTGGGCAAGGAGCCGGTGTACGACGGTGACCGTGCCGTCGGCTACGTCACCAGCGCCGCGTACGGCTACACGATCGGCAAGGGCATCGCGTACGCGTGGCTCCCGGCCGAGCTGGCTGTTCCCGGCACGTCCCTGCAGATCGGCTACTTCGACCAGCGCGTCGAGGCGGCGGTCGCTGAGGAGCCCCTGTTCGACCCCACGATGTCACGTCTGCGTGGGTGAGTGGTTCGTAGTGCCGCGATTGGTTGTCGATCGGCTGCTGGTTCGTTGTGGCTGGTCGCGCAGTTCCCCGCGCCCCTTTGGGGCGATGCCGCTGAGCCCTGTTGAAAGGAGTGCCGTCGGTGACTGCCCAAGTGCTTGACGGGAAGGCGACCGCCGCCGCGATTCGACGTGAACTTGCCGAGCGCGTTGCCAAGTTGACCGCCACCGGTGGCCGCCCGCCGGGCCTCGGCACCGTCCTGGTCGGCGACGACCCCGGCAGCCGTGCCTACGTCGGCGGCAAGCACCGTGACTGTGCCCAGGTCGGTATCGCCTCCATCCGTCGGGACCTGCCGGCCGACGCCTCGCAGCAGCAGGTCGAGGAGACGATCGACGAGCTCAACGCCGACCCGGACTGCACCGGCTACATCGTCCAGCTCCCGCTGCCGCGCCACCTGGACGCCAACGCCGTACTGGAACGCATGGACCCGGCCAAGGACGCCGACGGACTGCACCCCGTCAACCTCGGCCGGCTCACCCTGGGTGTCGAGGCGCCGCTGCCGTGCACCCCGCGCGGCATCGTCGAACTGCTGCGGCGTTACGACGTCCCGCTGGCCGGGGCACGGGTGTGCGTGATCGGCCGGGGCATCACCGTGGGCCGCCCGATCGGCCTCCTGCTCACCCGCCGCTCCGAGAACTCCACCGTCACCCTCTGCCACACCGGCACCAAGGGCCTGGCCTGGCATGTACGCGAGGCGGACATCGTCGTCGCGGCCGCCGGCTCGCCCGGACTGATCACCAAGGACATGCTGCGCCCCGGCGCTGCCGTCCTGGACGTCGGCATCACCCGCACCGACGAGGGCCTGGTCGGCGACGTGCACCCGGAGGCCGCGACGGTCGCCGGATGGCTCGCGCCGATGCCCGGCGGCGTCGGCCCCATGACCCGGGCGATGTTGCTGGCCAACGTCGTCGAGGCCGCCGAGAGGAACGCGAACACCGTATGAACCTGTCCCTGCCGCGCCAAGAGGACGGAGCCGTCCGATGAGCCCCCGCACCCCCGGCGCCGACCTCCCGGACCACCCGGACTGGCTGTGGCGCAATCCCGAGCCGAAGCGGTCGTACGACGTGGTGATCGTCGGCGGCGGCGGACACGGCCTGGCCACCGCCCACTACCTGGCCAAGAACCACGGCATCACCAACGTCGCCGTGCTGGAGAAGGGCTGGCTGGCCGGCGGCAACATGGCCCGCAACACCACGATCATCCGCTCCAACTACCTCTGGGACGAGAGCGCCGGCATCTACGAGCACGCGCTCAAGCTCTGGGAGGGCCTGGCCGAGGAGCTGGACTACCCGATCCTGTTCTCCCAGCGCGGTGTGCTGAACCTGGCGCACAGCCTCCAGGACGTCCGCGACAGCGTGCGCCGAGTGGAGGCGAACCGGCTCAACGGCGTGGACGCGGAGTGGCTCGACGCGGACGGGGTCAAGGAAGTCTGCCCGATCGTCAACATCTCCGAGGACGTGCGGTACCCGGTCCTGGGCGCCACCTACCAGCCGCGCGCCGGCATCGCCAAGCACGACTACGTCGCCTGGGGCCTGGCCCGCTCGGCCGACGCGGCAGGCATCGACATCATCCAGAACTGCGAGGTCACGGGCCTGGACGTGGTCGGCAACCGCGTGGTGGGCGTCCGGACGAACCGCGGCCCCATCGCGGCCGGCAAGGTGGCGCTCTGCTCGGCGGGCCACACCTCGGTCCTCGCCGCCATGGCGGGCATCGAACTCCCCCTCCAGAGCCACCCGTTGCAGGCACTGGTCTCGGAGCTCCTGGAGCCGATCCACCCCACGGTCGTCATGTCCAACGCCGTCCACGTGTACGTCAGCCAGGCCCACAAGGGCGAACTGGTCATGGGCGCGGGCATCGACGCGTACAACTCGTACACCCAGCGCGGCGCGTTCCACATCATCGAGGAGCAGATGGCGGCGGCCCTGGAGCTCTTCCCGGTCTTCGCTCGCGCCCATGTGCTGCGCACCTGGGGCGGCATCGTCGACGTCAGCCCCGACGCCTCACCGATCATCGGGCTCAGCCCCGTCGACAACCTCTACCTCAACTGCGGCTGGGGCACGGGCGGCTTCAAGGCCACGCCGGGCGTCGGCTCCGTCTACGCCCACACGATCGCCCACGACGAGCCACACCCCCTGAACGCCCCCTTCTCGCTCGACCGTTTCACCACCGGCGCGCTCGTCGACGAGCACGGCGCTGCCGCGGTGGCCCACTAGGGAGCCGAACCATGCTGCTCATCCCCTGCCCGTGGTGCGGGCCCCGCGACGAGGCCGAGTTCCACTACGGCGGCCAGGCCCACGTGCCCTACCCGCAGGACCCGGCGTCCCTCTCCGACCAGGAGTGGGCCCGCTACCTCTTCTTCCGCGACAACACCAAGGGCCCCTTCGCCGAACGCTGGACCCACTCCGCGGGCTGCCGCCGCTGGTTCAACGCGGTGCGGGACACGTCGACGAACGAGATCCTGACGGTGTACAGGACGGGAGAGGAACGCCCAGCACCTGTCGAGCCGAGGCCGGCCCTCTCAGCCCGTCCGGCGCTTGAGGACGAGGCCGTTCAGGCCGAAGCGGGGTCTGGGGGCGCAGCCCCCAGCGGGGTCGAAGGGGCGGAGCCCCTTCAGGATGGGAAGGGTAGGGGCGGCGGGGGCGAGACCAATCCGTTCCGCCACCCCACCCGCGGCCGAATCGACCGCGACACCCCCCTCACCTTCACCTTCGACGGCACCGAATACCGCGGCTACCGAGGCGACACCCTCGCCTCCGCCCTCCTCGCCAACGGCGTCGTCCAGGCCGGCACCAGCATCAAGCTCGGCCGCCCCCGAGGCATCTTCTCGGCCGGCGTCGAAGAGCCCAACGCGGTCGTGCAGATCGAGGAACCCTTCCCGGAGCCCATGCTCCCGGCGACGACCGTCGAGCTCTACGACGGCCTGGTCGCCACCAGCCTCCCCGGCCAGGGCCGCCTCGCCACAGCCCCGGACGCCGCCCGCTACGACGCCGTACACACCCACTGCGACCTGCTGATCGTCGGCGCCGGCCCGGCCGGCCTCGCGGCAGCGGCCGCAGCAGCGAACAGCGGCGCCCGCGTCATCCTCGCCGACGACCAGCCGGAACCCGGCGGCAGCCTCCTCGGCACCGCCGAACACCTCGACTGGGTACGGGAGGTGACCGAGCAGCTCGACGCCGCCCCCGAGGTCCGCGTCCTGCCCCGCACCACCGTCTTCGGCTACTACGACGACAACCACCTCCTCGCCGTGGAGCGCCGCACCAACCACCTCGGCACCGACGCCCCCGAGAACGTCTCCCGCGAACGTGTCCACCGCATCCGCGCCCGCCGCGTCGTCCTCGCCACCGGCGCCCACGAACGCTCGCTGGCCTTCCCGGACAACGACCGCCCGGGCGTGATGCTGGCCTCCTCGGCCCGCACGCACGTCAACCGCCACGGCGCCCTGCCCGGCCGTCACGCGGTCGTCTTCACCACCAACGACAGCGCCTACGCCGCAGCGCTGGACCTCACGGCAGCAGGCCTCGCCGTCACCGCGATCGTCGACACCCGCCCCGAACCGGGGGAGTGGGCCGAGCGCGCCAGGGCGGCCGGCATCGAAGTCCTGCCCGGCCACGCCGTCACCGGCACGGAGGGCGAGGACCGCCTCACCGCCGTGACCGTCGCGCCGTACGGAGAGTCCGCGGGGCAGCGGCAGTTCGCCGCCGACCTGCTGCTGGTCTCCGGCGGCTGGAACCCGGTGGCGCACCTGTTCAGCCAGTCCGGCGGCAAGCTGCGCCACGACGAGACGCTGGGCTCCTTCGTCCCCGACACCACCCGCCAGGCGGTCGAGGTCGCCGGCAGCGCGAGCGGCGCCCTCGACCCGGCCACCGTCCTGGCGCAGGGCGCGGCCGCCGGCGCCCGGGCCGTGGCGGCCGAGGGCTACCGGCCCGAGACGCCCCGCCTCCCGCAGGTACCCGCACAGCCGCGGCAGACGCCGCCGATGCACGTGTACGTCGTCCCGGGCGGCACGGACGACGCGCCCCGTTTCGTAGACCTCCAACGCGACGTCACCGTCGACGACCTGGCCCGCGCGACCGGCGCAGGACTGCGCTCGGTCGAGCACACCAAGCGCTACACCACGGCCGGCACCGCCAACGACCAGGGCAAGACCTCCGGCGTCCTGGCCAGCGGCGTCGTCGCCGAACTGCTCGGCGTGGACATCTCGGAACTCGGCACGACCACGTTCCGCCCGCCGTACACGCCGGTCTCCTTCGCCGCCCTCGCGGGCCGCGACCGGGGCGCGCTGAGCGACCCGGTCCGTACGACGGCCATCCACGAGTGGCACGTCGCGCACGGCGCCCTCTTCGAGAACGTCGGCCAGTGGAAGCGCCCCTGGTACTACCCGCAGGACGGCGAGGACATGGAGGCCGCCGTGCTCCGCGAGTGCGCCGCCACCCGCGAGAGCGTCGGCTTCATGGACGCCTCCACCCTCGGCAAGATCGACGTCCAGGGCCCGGACGCGGGCGTCTTCCTCGACCGGCTCTACACCAACATGATGAGCACGCTGAAGGTCGGCATGATCCGCTACGGCGTCATGTGCCGTCCGGACGGCATGGTCTTCGACGACGGCACGGTCATCCGCGTCGCCCAGGACCGCTTCCTGGCCACCACGACGACCGGCAACGCCGCCGCCGTACTGGACTGGATGGAGGAGTGGCTCCAGACCGAGTGGCCCGAGCTCGAGGTCCACTGCACGTCCGTGACCGAGCAGTGGGCCACGGTCGCCCTCGTCGGCCCGAAGTCCCGCGAGGTCCTCGGCTCGCTCGCACCCCAACTCGCCGTCGCCAACGACGACTTCCCGTTCATGGCCTGGCGCGAGACGACCGTCGCGGGCATCGAGGCGCGGGTCTGCCGGATCAGCTTCTCCGGCGAACTCGCCTACGAGATCAACGTGTCACCGTGGCAGGGCCTCGCCCTGTGGGAGGCCGTGTACGAGGCCGGCGCCCCGTACGGCATCACCCCGTACGGCACGGAGACCATGCACGTCCTGCGGGCCGAGAAGGGCTACCCGATCATCGGCCAGGACACCGACGGCACCGTCACACCCCAGGACCTCGGCATGAGCTGGGTGGTGTCGAAGAAGAAGCCGGACTTCATCGGCAAGCGCTCCTACTCCCGCGCCGACACCGTCCGCCCCGACCGCAAGCACCTGGTCGGCCTCCTCCCCGAGGACCCGGGCACCTTCCTCCCGGAGGGCACCCATCTGATCGCCGACGGTGTGCTGCCGGCCCCGCCGGTCCCCATGCTCGGCCACGTCACCTCCAGCTATCGCAGCGCCGCTCTGGGCCGGACGTTCGCGCTCGCCCTGATCAAGGGCGGCCGGGACCGCATCGGCGAGCTGCTGTACGCCCCTGTCGGCGACCAGTTGGTGCCGGTGACCGTCACCGGCCCTGTCCTCTACGACCCCGAGGGAGCCCGCCGCGATGGCTGAGACCGCCCCCAACGCCCCGCTCCGCAGCCCCCTGTCGCACGTCGCGGATCGCCTGGCCGCCGCGACGCGCGCCTCCGGGGGTGCGATCCGGCTGGCTGAACTGCCCTTCCTGGCCCAGATCGACCTGCGCCTCGACGCCAAGGGGCCTGCGGCCGAAGCCGTCGGCCTGGCACTCGACCTCCAACTGCCCCTCCAGCCGAACACCGCCGTGCGCGCGGGGGAGTCGACCGCGCTGTGGCTCGGTCCCGACGAGTGGCTCCTGGTCGGACCGCCGGGGACCGAGCGGGACCTGGAGAGCCGGATCCGGGAGGCGGCGGGAGACGAGCCGGTCTCGGTCACCGACGTCTCCGCGCAGCGCACCACGCTCCTCGTCACCGGCCCGCACGCCCGTGACCTGCTGGCCCACGGCTGTTCGCTGGACCTGCACCCGCGGGTCTTCGGCCCCGGACGCTGCGCCCAGACGACACTGGGCCGCACCCAGGTCGTCCTGGCCGCCCGGGAGGAACCCAGAGCCGGGTTCTGGGTCCTGGTCCGTTCGTCGTTCGCCGGGTATCTGGCGGACTGGCTGCTCGACGCGGCGACAGAGTACGTCTGAGGGCGGATACCCCGTGACCACCACCGCTGACACGACCGCGCCTGCGCATCCGGGAACGCCCGGGCTCCATCCGCGTGGGCTGCCACGACCCGGCCGGACCATGGTCATGGGTGTGGTGAACGTGACGCCGGACTCGTTCTCCGACGGCGGCCTGTCGTTCGCCCCGGAATCGGCCGTCGCCCATGGACTCGCGCTGCTCGAACAGGGCGCGGACATCGTGGACGTGGGCGGCGAGTCGACCCGCCCCGGCGCCGTACGCCCGCCGGTCGATGAGGAACTGCGACGGGTGCTGCCCGTCGTCCGGGAACTCGCGGCGGCGGGCGCCGTCGTGAGTGTCGACACGATGCGGGCCGAGGTCGCCGCCCGCGCGCTGGACGCGGGTGCGCGGCTGGTCAACGACGTCTCAGGGGGCCTCGCCGACCCCGCCATGCTGCCGCTGATGGCGCGGGCGGGGACGCCGTACGTCCTGATGCACTGGCGGGGGCACTCGGCCGGCATGCAGGCGAACGCCCTCTACGGCGACGTCGTCACCGATGTGCTCGACGAGCTGCGGCTGCGGATCGAGGCCGCCCTTGAGGCGGGGATCACGCCCGGCCGCCTGGTCGTCGACCCCGGGCTGGGCTTCGCCAAGACGGCCGAGCACAACTGGGAGCTGCTGGGCCGTCTGGGGGAGGTCGTGGCCCTCGGCCATCCCGTCCTCGTGGGCGCGTCCCGCAAGGCGTTCCTGGGCAGCCTGCTGGCGGACCGCGCGACGGGACAGCCCCGCCCGGCGCGGCTGCGCGATGCCGCGACCACCGCCGTGTCCGTGCTCGCCGCCGCACAGGGCGTGTGGTGCCTGCGCGTGCACGATGTCGCCTCGACGGCCGACGCGGTACGGGTGACGGCCCGTTGGGGAGCCGAGGCGGGAGAGTCGGTGCGGTCGCCGCTGGGCTGAGCGCCGCCCCGGGGCGTCAGCCCAGCCAGCCCATGCGGCGGCTGATCTCGTCGGCGCCGCCGATCAGCACGGGCGCGACCTCGTGGATGTGGTCCTCGGTGAAGCGGTAGGTGGGGCCGGAGGCGCTGAGCGCGGCGATGACCTCGCCTTCGCGGGACCGGATCGGCGCCGCGACGGCGTGCAGTCCGATCTCCAGTTCCTCCAGCGCCACCGCATAGCCGCGCTCGCGGGACTCGGCCAGGTTCTTCTCCAGCTTCGTCCTGGCCGTCAGCGTGTGCGGCGTCAGCTTGTGGATCCCCGACTCCGCGAGCACCCGCGTGCGGTCCTGCTCCGTCAGATGAGCGAGCAGGATCTTGCCGCTCGACGTGGCGTACACCGGAGTGAGCTGGCCGACCCAGTTGTGCGTGCCGACCGCGCCCGGTCCGCGCACCTGATAGAGGTTGACGGCGAAGTGCTCCTGGAGGACCGCGATGTTGACGGTCTCGCCGAGCTCGTCGCTGAGCCGCTCGCACACCGGCCGGCCCTGCTGGGTGATGTCCAGCCGACCCGTGACCGCGCCGGCCAGCCGGACCAGCCCGAAGCCGAGCCGGTACTTCCCCCGCTCCGCCGTCTGCTCGACCAGCCCCCGCGCCTCCAGCGCCCCGAGCAGACGGAACGCGGTCGACTTGTGGACGTCGATCTCGGCCGCGACCTCGCTGACCCCCGCCTCGCCGCGCTGGGCGAGGATCTCCAGGACACTGACGGCACGGTCGACGGACTGAACTCCGCTCGCCGCGGGACCTGTTGTTGCGCCCTCTGCAGTGTGGTTGCTCATACCGCAACTATAACCATGCGTCCACGGCGTCCGCCCGCATCCTCGCACGACCCGTCCCGTCAGGGAACGAGTTCGCCCGACCAACCCCTTGACAGTGAGTGTCCGCGAGGAGACAGTTTGGTCGTTCGTTGCTTATAGCGAAGATGGTTGCGGATAGCGCAACAAACGAGCCGCACACGAATCTGGAGGAAGGCCATGGCGGCACAGCCGAAGGTGGTCATCATCGGCGCCGGCATCGTCGGGTGCGCGCTCAGTGACGAACTGACCGCACGCGGCTGGACGGACGTCACCGTCCTGGAGCAGGGCCCGCTCTTCGCCACGGGCGGCTCCACCTCCCACGCCCCCGGCCTGGTGTTCCAGACCAGCGGGTCCAAGACGATGACCGGGTTCGCCCGCTACACCGTCGAGAAGTACAACGCGCTGACCCTGGACGGGCAGTGGTGCTTCAACCAGGTCGGCGGCCTGGAGGTGGCCGCCAGCCCCGAGCGGCTGGCGGAGATCCAGCGCCGGCACGGATGGCTGACCTCCTGGGGCGTGGACAGCCGACTGCTGACCCCCGAGGAGTCGGCGGCACTGCACCCCCTGCTGGACCCCGAGCGGATCCTCGGCGGATTCCACATCCCGAGCGACGGCCTGGCCAAGGCGCTGCGGGCGAGCGAGGCCCAGGCCCGCCTGGCGACGGCCCGCGGCGCCCGCTTCCACGCCCACCACACCGTGACCGGCATCGAGACGACGGGCGACCGGGTCAGCGCGGTCGTCACCGACCAGGGCACCTTCCCGGCGGACGTCGTGGTCTCCTGCGCCGGTTTCTGGGGACCGAGGATCGGCCGCATGGTCGGACAGCCGGTGCCCCTGGTGCCCCTGGCCCACCAGTACGCCCGCACCACCGGACTCCCGCTGCTGGCCGGCCGCAACGACGAGCGCACCGAGGCGTCCCTGCCGATCCTGCGCAACCAGGACGCGGGCCTGTACTACCGCGAACTCGTCGACCGGATCGGCATCGGCTCCTACGCCCACCGGCCGATGCCCGTCAGCCTGGACGACGTGGCACACCCCCGTGACGCGGTGATGCCGTCCTCGCTGGAGTTCACCGAGGCCGACTTCGAGGGCGCCTGGGCCGACTCACTCGCCCTGCTCCCGTCCCTGGCGGACACGAAGATCGAGGAAGGCTTCAACGGCGTCTTCTCCTTCACTTCCGACGGCATGCCGCTGATGGGCGAGTCGTCCAGGGTCCAGGGCTTCTGGCTGGCGGAGGCCGTGTGGGTCACCCACTCGGCGGGCGTCGCCAGGGCCATGGCCGAGTGGCTCGTCGACGGCCGGCCCGGCACGGACGTCCACGAATGCGACCTCAACCGCTTCGAGGAGGTCCAGCTGGCGCCGTCGTACGTGCACGAGCGCAGCTGCCAGAACTTCGCCGAGGTGTACGACATCCTGCACCCGCTGCAGCCGGCCGAACGGCCGCGCCCCCTGCGGGTCAGCCCCTTCCACACCCGTCAGCAGGCCCTCGGCGCGGTCTTCCTGGAGGGCGGCGGCTGGGAGCGCCCGCACTGGTACGAGGCCAACGCCGCCCTGCCCGAGGTCGCCCGGATCCCCGGACGCAACGCCTGGGCGTCCCGCCACTGGTCGCCGATCGCCGGCGCCGAGGCCCTCGTCACCCGCGAACGGGTGGCCCTGTACGACATGACCCCGCTCAAGCGGCTGGAGGTCACCGGCCCCGAAGCGCTCGCCTTCCTCCAGAAACTGACCAGCAATCAGCTCGACAAGCCGGTCGGCTCGGTCACCTACACCCTGCTGCTCGACTCCGCCGGCGGCATCCGCAGCGACCTGACCATCGCCCGCCTGGAGACCGAACGCTTCCAGATCGGCGCCAACGGCAACCTCGACCTGGACCGGCTGCGCCGACACCTGCCCGGCGACGGCTCCGTGCAGGTACGGGACATCACCGCGGGAACCTGCTGCCTCGGCGTGTGGGGCCCGCTCGCCCGCGACCTCGTGCAGCCGCTGACCGACACCGACTTCTCCCACAAGGGATTCGGCTACTTCAAAGCCAGGCAGGCCCACCTCGGCGACGTCCCGGTCACCGCGATGCGGCTGAGCTACGTCGGCGAGCTCGGCTGGGAGATCTACACCACCGCCGACCTCGGCGCCAGACTGTGGGACACCCTGTGGGACGCCGGTCAGGAGCTGGGGATCATCGCCGCCGGACGCAGCGCCTTCAACAGCCTGCGCCTGGAGAAGGGGTACCGCTCCTGGGGCCATGACATGACCACCGAGCACAACCCCTACGAGGCCGGTCTCGGCTTCGCCGTCCGCCGCGCCAAGGCGCACTTCACCGGCAGATCCGCGCTGGAGGGCATCAGCGACGAGACCGTCACCCGCCGGCTCACGCCGCTGGTCGTCCAGGACGAGCAGTCGGTGGTGATGGGGCACGAACCGGTGTACGTGAACGGCCGCCCGGTCGGCCACGTGACCAGCGCCGCGTACGGCTACACCGTCGGCGCCCCGATCGCCTACGCCTGGCTGCCCGCCGAACACGCCGCGCCCGGAACGGCGGTGGAGATCGAGTACTTCGGCGTCAAGGTCCCGGCCGTCACCGCCGCCGAGCCCCTCTTCGACCCGGAGATGTCCCGGATCCGGCGCTGAACCGGCGCCGGGCGCCGACAGCACCACACCCTCATCGCCAACTTCCCCAGGAGATGGACATGGCCACTTCGTACGACGTGATCGTCGTCGGCCTGGGCGGGATGGGCAGCGCCGCCGCCTGTCACCTCGCCGCTCGCGGGCAGCGCGTGCTCGGCCTGGAGCGCTTCGGCCCGGCCCACAACCTCGGGTCCAGCCACGGCGGATCCCGGATCTACCGGCAGGCCTACTTCGAGGACCCGGCCTACGTACCGCTGCTTCTGCGCTCCCACGAACTGTGGGAGAAGCTCGCCGCCGACTCCGGCCGCGAGGTCTTCAGGGAGACCGGCGGTCTCATGATCGGCCGTGAGAACAGCGAGGCCTTCGCCGGCACGCTGCGCAGCGCCCACGAGTGGGGCCTGGACCACGAGGTCCTGGGCGCCGCCGAGATCCGGCGCCGCTTCCCCACCTTCCACCCGGCGGCCGAGGACGTCGCCTTCTACGAGCGCAAGGCCGGCATCGCCCGGCCCGAGGCCACCGTCACGGCCCACCTGGAGCTGGCGAAGGCCCACGGCGCCGATCTGCACTTCGCCGAAATGGTGCTCGGCTGGGAGGCGGAGGGCGCGGGCGGCAAGGCCTGGGTGGTCACCGACCGGGGCGCCTACACCGCCGAACGGCTGGTCATCGCCCCCGGCGCCTGGGCCCCGAAGCTCCTGGCCGACCTCGGCGTGCGCGTGACGGTGGAGCGCCAGGTCATGTACTGGTTCCAACCCGAGGGCGGGGTCCGTCCGTTCAGCGCCGAACGGCACCCGGTCTACATCTGGGAGGACCCGGACGGTACCCAGATCTACGGCTTCCCCGCGCTCGACGGCCCCGACGGCGGCGCCAAGGTCGCCTTCTTCCGCAAGGGCGCCCCCAGCGACCCCGACACCCTGGACCGCGAGATCCACCCGGACGAGATCGCGGCCATGGCCGAGTACCTGCGCCCGCGCATCCCCACCCTGCCCGGCCGCTTCCTCAAGGGCGCGGCCTGCATGTACGCCAACACCCCGGACGAGCACTTCGTCCTCGCCCCGCACCCCGATCATCCGCAGGTGACGGTGGCCTGCGGATTCTCCGGCCACGGGTTCAAGTTCGTCCCCGTCATCGGCGAGATCATCGCCGACCTGGCAACGGAAGGCAGCACCGACCACCCCATCGCCCTGTTCGACCCCCGCCGCGTGCGCGTCTGACATTCTCCGAAGGTGACGAGATGACCATCACGAACCTGCCGCCCAGCCTGATCCCCACGCTGTCCGGCGAGTACTACACCGACCCCGCGGTCTTCGCCCAGGAGCAGGAGCGGGTCTTCGAGACCATGTGGTTCTGCGCGGCCCGCGCCGCCGACCTGGCCAAGCCCGGCGCCTTCCGCACCTACCAGGTGGGCCGCGAGAGCGTGCTGATCTCCCGCTCGCGGGACGGCTCGGTCAAGGCGTTCCTGAACATCTGCCGGCACCGCGGGGCCAAGCTGTGCACCGAGGAGTCCGGCGAGGTCAAGCGGGCCTTCCAGTGCCCGTACCACGCCTGGACCTACGGCCTGGACGGCAAGCTCGTCGCCGCGCCCAACCTGACCTCGATGCCGGACATCGACCGCACCGCGTACGGCCTGGTCAACGTCCATGTGCGGGAGTGGCTCGGGTACGTATGGGTGTGCCTGGCCGACAACCCGCCCTCCTTCGAGGCCGACGTGCAGGGCGCGGTAGTGGAGCGGCTCGGCGACCTCGAGTCGATCGAGCGCTACGACATGGACAACCTGCGGCTGGGCCGCCGTATCACCTACGACGTCCAGGCCAACTGGAAGCTCATCATCGAGAACTTCATGGAGTGCTACCACTGCGCGACCATCCACCCCGAACTGACCGAGGTCCTGCCGGAGTTCGCGGACGGATACGCCGCCCAGTACTACGTGGGTCACGGAGCGGAGTTCGGCGAGGACGTCCAGGGCTTCACCGTGGACGGTTCCGAGGGTCTTGACCGCATCCCCGGTGTCGCCGAGGAGCAGGACCGCCGCTACTACGCGATCACCGTCCGGCCGCAGGTCTTCATCAACCTCGTCCCCGACCATGTGATCTTCCACCGGATGTACCCCATGGCGGCCGACCGCACGGTCGTCGAGTGCGACTGGCTGTACCTGCCGCACGTCGTCGAGAGCGGCAAGGACGTGGACCGCTCGGTGGAGCTGTTCCACCGGGTCAACCAGCAGGACTTCGACGCCTGTGAGCGCACCCAGCCGGCGATGAGCTCGAAGGCGTACGCCAAGGGCGGCGTCCTGGTGCCCAGTGAGCACCACATCGGCGAGTTCCACACCTGGCTCCAGAACAAGCTGGACGTACGGCCCGCGCACTGATCGCCGCCACCCCGGAACCGCCCGTCCACCTGCTGTTGCGGCCCCTCCGGCAGGTGGACGGGCCAGGGGGCCATCCGCCCCACCGACGTTGCGAGTCGCGCAACCGTGAGCATCATCAGAAATCGATGTACGACACCTCCCTTGACAACGCCCGCGCCACGCGGAAAGCATGTTGCGTATAGCGAGTGTCGTTGTGTCATATGAGACATCCCCTCTCTTTGGAGCCGGCATGAGGAGCATCACCGTCGTCGGAGCGTCGCTGGCAGGGCTGAGCACGGTCCGTGCGCTGCGCGCCGAGGGCTATGACGGCGAGATCGTCGTCGTGGGGGAGGAGCGCCACGATCCCTACGACCGCCCCCCGCTGTCCAAGGACTTCCTCAAGGGGGACGTCGACGCCGCCGCGCTCGCGCTGAGCGACGCGGACGAGTACGAGATCCTGGACGCGCAGTGGCTGCTCGGTGAGCGCGCCGTGCGGCTCGACCCCGTGGCCCGCACCGTCACCCTGGGCGGCGGCCGGCATGTGCGCACCGACGGAGTCGTCGTCGCCACCGGCGCCAGCCCCCGCACGCTCCCCGGCACCGACGGACTCGCCGGCGTCCACACCCTGCGCACCCTGGACGACGCCCAGGCCCTGCGTGCGGAACTGCTCGACGGCAGGCCCCGGGTCGTCGTCATCGGCGCCGGGTTCATCGGTGCCGAGGTGGCGTCCACCGCCCGGGGACTCGGACTCCACGTCACCGTCGTCGAGGCCCTCGAGGTACCGCTGGAGCGCCAACTCGGCCGCGAGATGGGGCTGGTGTGCTCCTCGCTCCACAGCGATCACGGGGTGCGCCTGCTGCGCGGGACCGGAGTGGCGGAACTCGTCGGCGAGGGCCGGGTGACGGGCGTACGCCTCGCGGACGGACGTCTGCTGCCCGCCGACATCGTCGTGGCCGGGGTGGGCGTGCGGCCCAACACCGACTGGCTCGCCGGTTCCGGTGTGCAGATCGACGACGGTGTGGTGTGCGACGCCGGCTGCTCGACCGGTGTCCCGGGCGTGGTCGCCGTCGGCGACGTCGCCCGCTGCCCCAACCCCTTCACCGGACGGCACGCCCGCATCGAGCACTGGAGCAACGCCACCGAGCAGGCGAAGACGGCCGCCCGCACCCTGCTGACCGGTGTGTCGGCCCCTGCCCCGCTCACCGCGCCGTACTTCTGGTCCGACCAGTACGGCGTGCGCATCCAGGTCGCCGGACACGTCGCCCCCGGCGCCGAGCCCGAGGTCGTCGAGGGCGACGTCGACAGCCGGGCCTTCACCGCCGTCTACCGACGTGAGGGCACCCCGGTCGCCGTGCTCTCCCTCAACCAGCCGAAGTTCTTCAACCGGCTCCGCCGCACCCTCGTCCCCGCCGCAGCGGCCGCCGTCTCATGAGCGCCTCGCCTCGGCTCTCCCCGCATGCCACGCGGGAGACCGCCCCGAGCATCCCGCGGCATCTGCGGTACACCTGGGACCACGAGTGGCTGATCGTCGACGAGGGCAACGCGACCGTCGGCATCACCGCCTTCGCGGCGCAGGCCCTCGGCGACGTCGTCCACCTCCGGCTGCCCGCGGTCGGCGCCTGGGTCGAGGCGGGGGAGAGCTGTGGCGAGATCGAGTCCCGCACGGCCGTCAGCGGCTTGTACGCCCCCGCCTCGGGCTGGGTCCTTGAAGTCAACACGGCACTGACCGACGACCCCGGCGTCGTCAACGCCGCCCCCTACACCGGCGGCTGGCTGTTCCGGCTACGGGTCGAGAACATCGCCGGCGCGCTGAACGCCGATGCCTACGCCGCCCACTGTGCGCACACCCGAGGAGACCGCCGATGACCCTGTTCAACCAGCCCCTGCACGAGCTCGATCCGGCCGTCGCCGCCGCTGTCGACGCCGAGCTGGAGCGTCAGCAGTCGACCCTGGAGATGATCGCCTCCGAGAACTTCGCCCCGGTCGCCGTGCTTGAGGCGCAGGGTTCGGTCCTGACCAACAAGTACGCCGAGGGCTACCCGGGCCGCCGCTACTACGGTGGCTGTGAGCACGTCGACGTCGCCGAGCAGATCGCCATCGACCGGGTCAAGGAGCTGTTCGGCGCCGAGTACGCCAACGTCCAGCCCCACTCCGGCGCCTCCGCCAACCAGGCGGCCCTGTTCGCGCTGGCCCAGCCCGGCGACACCATCCTGGGCCTGGACCTGGCCCACGGCGGCCACCTCACCCACGGGATGAAGATCAATTTCTCGGGCAAGCAGTTCAAGGTGGTCCCGTACCACGTGGACTCCGAGAGCGGGCTCGTCGACATGGCGGAGCTGGAGCGGCTGGCGAAGGAGCACCGGCCGAAGGTGATCATCGCGGGCTGGTCGGCGTACCCGCGGCAGCTGGACTTCGCCGAGTTCCGCCGGATCGCCGACGAGGCCGGGGCGTACCTGTGGGTCGACATGGCGCACTTCGCGGGCCTGGTGGCGGCCGGGCTGCACCCCAACCCGGTCCAGTACGCGGACGTGGTCACCTCCACCACCCACAAGACGCTGGGCGGCCCGCGCGGCGGCATCATCCTGGCGAAGAAGGACTTCGCCAAGAAGCTGAACTCCTCGGTCTTCCCGGGCTTCCAGGGCGGCCCCCTGGAGCATGTGATCGCGGCCAAGGCGGTCTCCTTCAAGGTCGCCGCGAGCGAGGAGTTCAAGGAGCGCCAGCGCCGCACGGTCGAGGGCGCCCGCATCCTGGCGGAGCGGCTGACGGCCGCCGACGCCCGTGAGGCCGGTGTGAACGTGCTCTCCGGTGGTACGGACGTGCACCTGATCCTGGTCGACCTGCGCGCCTCCGAGCTGGACGGGCAGCAGGCCGAGGACCGCCTCCACGAGGTCGGCATCACGGTCAACCGCAACGCCGTCCCCAACGACCCGCGCCCGCCGATGGTGACCTCGGGCCTGCGCATCGGCACCCCGGCGCTGGCCACCCGCGGCTTCACCGCCGAGGACTTTGCCGAGGTCGCGGACGTCATCGCCGAGATGCTCAAGGCTTCGTACGACGCCGAGGCGCTGAAGGCCCGGGTCAAGGCCCTGGCCGACAAGCACCCGCTCTACCCCGGTCTGTAAACCGACAACCTCCCGCAGGGGGCGTGCCCGTGACCGCTCGGCACGCCCCTCCCATCCCCCGGAGTATGGCGTGGCAATCAGCGTCTTCGACCTGTTCTCCATCGGTATCGGCCCCTCCAGTTCGCACACCGTCGGTCCGATGCGTGCCGCCGTCATGTTCGTCACCCGGCTCAAGCAGGACGGCGTACTCGCCGAGACCGCCGCGGTACGGGCCGAACTGTTCGGTTCCCTCGGTGCCACCGGCCACGGCCACGGCACCCCCAAGGCGGTCCTGCTCGGCCTGGAGGGCAACGAACCGCACACCGTCGACGTCGCCCAGGCCGACCTGGACGTCGAACGGATCCGCCACACCGGGCGCATCCGCCTCCTCGGCGCCGAGATCGGCCCGGCCCACGAGATCGACTTCGACGCCTCGACCCAGCTCGTCCTGCACCGCCGGCGCTCGCTGCCGTACCACGCCAACGGCATGATCCTCTTCGCCTACGACGCCGACGGGGTGCCGCTGCTGGAGAAGACGTACTACTCGGTCGGCGGTGGTTTCGTGGTCGACGAGGACGCGGTCGGCGCCGACCGGATCAAACTCGACGACACCGTGCTGCCGCACCCGTTCCGCACCGGTGACGAACTGCTGCGGCTCTCCCGGGAGACCGGCCTGTCGATCTCCGCGCTGATGCTGGAGAACGAGAAGGCCTGGCGCACCGAGGAGGAGATCCGCGCGGGCCTGCTGGAGATCTGGCGCGTCATGACGGCCTGTGTCTCCCGAGGGCTGGGCCGCGAGGGCATCCTCCCCGGCGGGCTGAAGGTCCGCCGGCGGGCCGCCGCGGCGGCGCGGGCACTGCGCAGCGAGGGCGACGCGACGGGCCGCGCCATGGAGTGGGTGACCCTCTACGCGATGGCCGTGAACGAGGAGAACGCGGCGGGCGGCCGGGTCGTCACCGCTCCGACGAACGGCGCCGCGGGCATCATCCCCGCCGTACTGCAGTACTACCTCGACTTCGTGCCGGGCGCCGACGACGAGGGCGTCGTCCGCTTCCTCCTCGCGGCGGGCGCCATCGGCATGCTCTTCAAGGAGAACGCCTCCATCTCCGGCGCCGAGGTCGGCTGCCAGGGCGAGGTCGGCTCCGCCTGCTCCATGGCCGCCGGCGGCCTCGCCGAGGTCCTCGGCGGAAGCCCCGAACAGGTCGAGAACGCCGCCGAGATCGGCATGGAGCACAACCTCGGCCTCACCTGCGACCCCGTCGGCGGCCTCGTCCAGATCCCCTGCATCGAACGCAACGGCATGGCCGCGGTCAAGGCCGTCACCGCCGCCCGGATGGCCCTGCGCGGCGACGGCCGCCACCACGTCTCCCTCGACAAGGTCATCAAGACCATGAAGGAGACCGGCGCCGACATGAAGGTCAAGTACAAGGAGACCGCCCGCGGCGGCCTCGCCGTCAACGTCATCGAGTGCTGAGGAACCAGGGCCATGGGACGGGTCACCGAGCGACGGCGGGTACTGCGGATCCGCGAGGGCGCGGCGAGCAGCCGCCCGGACACCCTGGTCGCCGAGGAGCCGCTGGAGATCCGGCTGAACGGCAGGCCGCTCGCGATCACCATGCGCACGCCCGGCGACGACTTCGCGCTGGCCGTCGGATTCCTGGTGAGCGAAGGCGTCATAGGCCGGGCCGAGGAGGTGGCCAGCGTCGTGTACTGCGCGGGCGCCACGGCCGACGGCTCCAACACGTACAACGTCGTCGACGTGCGGCTCGCCCCGGGTGTGCCGGTGCCCGACATCACCCTTGAGCGCAATGTGTACACCACGTCGTCGTGTGGTCTGTGCGGAAAGGCCTCCCTGGACGCCGTACGGACCACCGCGCGGTGGACGATCGCCGACACGCCGCCGGTCCGTGTCACACCCGCGTTGCTCGCGGCCCTGCCCGACCAACTTCGGGCCGCCCAGCGGGTGTTCGACCGCACCGGTGGTCTGCACGCCGCCGGGCTGTTCTCCCCGGAGGGCGAACTACTCGACCTCCGTGAGGACGTGGGCCGGCACAACGCCGTCGACAAGCTGATCGGCCGTGCGCTCCGGTCCGGGCACCTGCCGCTGTCCCGGAGCATCCTGCTCGTGTCCGGCCGGGCGTCCTTCGAACTGGCGCAGAAGGCGGTGATGGCCGGCATCCCCCTGCTGGCGGCGGTCTCGGCACCGTCCTCCCTCGCCGTGGACCTCGCGACCGAGACCGGCCTCACGCTCGTCGGCTTCCTGCGCGGCGGCTCCATGAACGTGTACGCCGGTGAGCAGCGCCTCGACCTGCGAGCCGAGGCCATGGCCGGGGGGCCGACGAGGTGAGCCGGCCCATGACCGGGCTCGAAGAGCGACGGCACGCCACCGCACTCACCGGCCCGCCGCCCCGACTTCGGACACGTGGCGCACCCCGCCGCCCCCGCCGCGTCGCGATGCTCAGCGTGCACACCTCACCGCTGCACCAGCCCGGCACGGGCGACGCCGGCGGCATGAACGTGTACATCGTCGAGCTCGCCAAGCGCCTCGCCACCCTCGACATCGAGGTGGAGATCTTCACCCGGGCCACGTCCGCCGCCCTCCCGCCCAGTGTCGAACTCGCGCCCGGCGTCCTGGTGCGGCACGTGGCCGCCGGACCCTACGAGGGACTGGCCAAGGAGGACCTGCCCGCCCAACTGTGCGCCTTCACCCACGGCCTGACGCGGGTCTGGGCCGGTCACCACCCCGGCCACTACGACCTGGTCCACTCCCACTACTGGCTCTCGGGCCATGTCGGCCGGCTCGCCGCCGAGCGCTGGGGCGTCCCTCTCGTCCACGCCATGCACACCATGGCCAAGGTCAAGAACGCCTCCCTCGCCCAGGGCGACACCCCCGAGCCGGCGGCCCGGGTGATCGGCGAGACCCAGGTCGTCAGGGCCGCCGACCGGTTGATAGCGAACACCGAGAAGGAAGCCGGCGAACTGCTCCGTCACTACGACGCCGAGACCGGCCGGGTCGCCGTCGTCCACCCCGGCGTAGACCTGCAACGCTTCCGCCCCGACGCCCGCGGTGTCGAGGCCGGCCGGTCGGCGGCCCGCTCCCGGCTCGGCCTGCCGCAGGACGCCCTGATCCCGCTCTTCGTGGGCCGCGTACAGCCGCTGAAGGCACCCGATGTCCTGCTGCGCGCGGTCGCCCGGCTGCTCCAGGAACGACCGTGGCTGCGTGAGCGGCTCGTGGTGCCGGTGGTGGGAGGGCCGAGCGGCAGCGGCCTGGCCAGGCCGGAAGGACTGCAGAAGCTGGCGGCCCGGCTCGGCATCTCGGATGTGGTGCTGTTCCGGCCACCGGTCGGCCAGGACCGCCTCGCCGACTGGTACCGGGCGGCGTCCGTCCTGGTCATGCCGTCCCACAGCGAGTCCTTCGGACTGGTGGCCGTCGAGGCACAGGCCTGCGGCACCCCGGTGATCGCCGCCGAGGTCGGCGGTCTTCCGGTGGCGGTACGGGACGGAGTGAGCGGCATCCTCGTACGCGGGCACGATCCCGCGGACTACGCGCGGGCGATGTACGGCTTCGCCGACGACCCGGCCCGCCGCACCCGCATGAGCGAGGCCGCGCTCCGGCACGCCCGGTCCTTCGGCTGGGCCACGGCCGCCGCGGCGACGGCGGACGTCTACAAGGCCGCCCTGCACGACCACCGGCTTGCCCGACGCATCTCGTGATCGAACGTGGGGGCGGCGCTCCCTACACCGCCACCCCCACGCTCGCGAAAGCCTCAGCCGGTCATGGCGTCGCGGACGAGCGCGGTGTCGACGAACTGCTCGAAGCGGACGATCAACCCGCCGCGTACCACGAAGTGGTGGACCACCCGGACGTCGATCGGCTTGCCCGTGGCCTTGTTGACCGCGGTGTAGCGGGCCAGGACGACGACGTTCTCGCCGTCGACGACATAGGTGTCGTCGTGGGCGGTCCAGTCGTCCCAGTCCTGGCCCAGCTTCTCCATCACGTTGGAGGTGACCCCGTCGGGCGTGCGGTAGGTACCGGCGAGCGGGAAGCCGGCCATCTCCGTCCACTCCACGTCGGGGGCGAGGGTCGCGCGCAGGGCTGCCAGGTCCCGGTTCGCGGACGCCAGGTACTGGCGGCGTACGACGTCGGCGGGGGCGGTGGACGTGGCGAAGTCGGTGGCGGTGTCGGTCATCGCGGTCAGCCCCACTTCATCTCGCCCTTGGCGACCTTGGCGCCGATCTGGGCGGCGATCAGCATGCCGTGGTCCGGGTGGCGGGCGACGAGGGCCTCGGTCAGCGCGGCGCCATCGGCGGCCTTGCCGAGCTCCTCCTCGAAGGCCACCAGGTAGTCGCGGGTGGCGATGATGGCGGAGACGTCGGCGGCGGTGTCGGGCAGACGGTGACCGGGGACGACCAGTTGGGGGTCGAGCGCGGCCATCTCGTCGAGCAGTTCGACCCAGGCGGCGCGCTGTTCGGGGGTCCGGGTGTCGGCGACCCAGACGTGCTCCTGCTGGAAGAGCAGGACACCGCCGAGGATCGCGCGCTGCTCGGCCTGCCACAGGTAGTGCCGGTCGGACAGCTCGGCCGGGCCGCCCTTGAGTTCGAAGCGGTGGCCCTCCAGGGAGAGGTCGCCGGTGAGCGGTTCGATGTCGACGAGGCGGGTCGGCAGATTCGCGCCGAGCGCCGCCCACGCCTTGAGCTTGCCCTCGTAGGAGTGCCGGATGTGTGCGATGACGTGCTCGGTGGCGACGAACCTCGCCTCGGGGAAGGCGTCGGCGATGACTTCGGCGCCGAAGTAGAAGTCGGGGTCGCCGTGGCTGATGAAGACGGTGGTGAGCTTCTTGCCGGAGTCGAGGATCTCGGCGGCGAGGCGGTGGCCGTCGGCGCGGGTGAAGGCGGCGTCCACCAGCAGGGCCTCGTTCTCCCCGGTGACGAGTGTGGCTGTCTTGTTCTTGCTGCCGGCGGGGAAGTCCAGGTCCAGGACCTTGAAGGACAGAGTGCTCATCGTGACTCCTTGAACGGGAGGTGAAGGGTGGGGAGGAGCTTCAGGAGGTGGCGAGGTCCGCGAGCCGTGCGTCGACCTCGTCGGCCGTGGCGTGGCCGTGGGCAAGGGGAGTGACCCGGTCGCCGTCGACGGCGAGGAGGGTGGGGAAGCCGGTGACGCCCAGCTCGGCACCGAGGTGGAAGTCGGCCTGGGCCGCCTCCAGCGCCTCGGGGGCCGCGAAGGCGGCGGCCACGGCGTCCGCGTCCAGCCCGGCCCGCTCGGCGATCTCCCGGTAGGTCGCGGGCTCGGAGAGGCTCAGACCGTCGACGTAGAAGGCCCGCTGCAGGGCCATGGCCAGCTCCGCGGCGCGCTCGGGGGCGATCCGCCGCAGAGCCGCGACGCCTCGCGCGGCGGCTTCGGAGTCCATCACGAACGACCCGTCGGCGATCAGCCGTTCGTACGCGTCGCCGAACTCGGCGCCGGTCAGCTCGGCGATCTTGGCGTTCGCTCCCTGGACGTATCCGAACTCACGGATCGGCACCCGACGCGGCCCGGTGAACAGGCCCCCGGAGACCACCACCACCGGCAGCTCCGGGTGACGGGAGGAGACCTCGCGCAGGGCGCCGGAGAACCCGTGCGACCAGCCGCAGTAGGCATCGAAGACGTAGACGAGCTGCATGGCGATCCTCGGCAGGGCGCCCGCCGGATGCGAGCGATTCATCTGACAGAACAGTAGCTGACGCGTCAGATATTTCCTCGCTCCTGTGACGGCGGCCACATCTGTGCCCTCTTCCCTCAGTGCACCTCAGTGCACCTCAGGGCAGACGAGGCAGCTCGTCGCGCGCCGAGTGGCTCAGAACGCGCAGGTTCTCGGCGAACCGCTCCCGGTCCTCGGGCGGCAACGGCGCCAGGAAGTAGCGCCGGATGTTCTCCACATGGAGCAGGGAGGCGCGCACGGTGGTCTCCTCTCCCAACGGCGTCAGTCGCACCAGGCGCCCACGACGGTCGCCGGGGTCCTCGGTGCGCTCGACCAGCCCCGCCGCCTCCATCCGGTCCACCAGCCGGGTCACCCCACCCGTGGTCAGCACCTGCTCCTGGGCGAGGGACCGCATCGACAGTCCGGCCCCCTCCGCCCGCCCCAGGATGAGCAGCACCTCGTACATCAGATGGCTGATGCCGCACTCACGCTCCAGGGCCCGCCCCAGGATGTACTCCAGCCGGTTCGCGGCCCCCTGCAGCCGCCCGAACGCCAGCACCAGCGCGTTGTTCGCGGCCTCCTTCGGCGACGAGATCTCCGCCCGCTCACCCATGTCCCCACCACCGCCTGTCCGGTCCTCGGCTGCCTCCATTCACTGATCATGCCGTGTCCCGGCCGGAGAGGCTTCGGAGCGGCCACGGCGAGGGCGGGCGGGACGGTGCGCGTGCCCTGTGGCGATGGTCACGAACGTCTTCGGAGTCCGTTGCGTAGGCTGGCGTCTGCCGTTCGTCGTGGGGTGGCGCGGGAACGGGCGACGACTCCGGGCACCCCGCGACGAAAACCAGCCCTTGACCTGCAAAAGCGCAGGCAGGGAGCCTATGTGCGGGAGTTCACCGATGCTTCGTACGCTGTTCAAGTCCAAGATCCACCGCGCCACCGTCACCCAGGCCGACCTGCACTACGTGGGATCGGTGACCATCGACGCGGACCTCCTCGACGCCGCCGACCTGCTCCCCGGTGAGCTCGTCCACATCGTCGACATCACCAACGGCGCCCGGCTGGAGACGTACGTCATCAAGGGCGAGCGCGGCTCGGGGGTCGTCGGGATCAACGGTGCCGCCGCCCATCTCGTGCACCCCGGTGACCTGGTGATCATCATCAGCTACGCTCAGCTGACCGACGCCGAGGCGCGGGAGTTCGAGCCGCGAGTGGTGCACGTGGACGGCGCCAACCGGATCGTGGCCCTGGGCGCCGACCCGTCCGAGCCGGTGCCGGGCTCCGACCAGGAGCGCAGTCCGCAGGCCGTGCCGGCCCTCTGAGCGCACTCGACGTCCCACCCGAGCCGGACCAGGAGCGTGCCATGAGCGACATCGAGATCCGCGACGACCGGGCGGCGGGCCGCCTGGAGGCCCTGCTGGGCGACGAAGTCACCGGCCGTATCGAGTACTTCGTCCTCGAAGGCCCGGCCCGTGCCCTCGTCCCCGTCCACACCATCGTGGAACCGGCCCACGAGGGGCAGGGCATCGCGGGCTCCCTGGCACGTGAGCTGTACGGCATGGCGGCGCGCGAGGGAGTCGTCGTCGCGCCGCTGTGCCCGTACGTCGTGAAGTGGGCCGAACGCCACCCCGACGAGGCCCCGGCGGCTGACCCCGGGCTGCTGGAGGCGGCGAAGGACTGGCTGCGGGAGCACCCGGGGCGGTTCTGACGAACGGCGGTTCCCGCCGAGGGGCGGTTCGCGGGGCCGCCCCCGACGGGCCACTCGGGCGCCCGCGGTGACGCGGCTGAGTGACTGCTGGAGCGGCCATCGGGTACGCGGGGGAGTAGTCCAGAGCCGATGTCACGGACTGGCTGGAGAACGCCATGACCAACCCGTATACGGACCCGGTCCATCCGGGACCGCCACCGGGCCCGGAGCCACAGCACCCGGAGCCACACCCGGTCCCACCCC